>DASVQP010000059.1 GCA_036389135.1 Longimicrobium sp. | reverse complement strand
GGTCGAAAGACCTAACCGGCGCATATCAGGCGGATTCATCGTCGTTTTGGCCTTGGGGGCGCCCCTCCTACCATATCGTGGCGGCGCGTAGAAGGTTGCCACACGCACCTTGACACGGGTGCCCTTCCATATCAGGGGCAGGGCTCACCCGTCGCTGACAGCCATGCCGCCGCGATCGCAGGCCACCGCACCGAGCAACCCGCCTGCTCAGTGGCGAGCGCGAGGGCTCGTTCTGCCCTGACTGCGACCGATTCACGAACCGCGCTGAAACCGTGCATAAGATCGTTCTCTTGCGGGTTGCCGGCCCGGGCACACCGGCGTGCGTCACATCAGCCGCCGGGAAGGACAGTGTAGTCGCGCTGCCGCTGGAGATCAGACTTCTCTTGTTCGGCGAGTTTCAGGTTCTTCGCCTTCTTCGCAGTTCTGGAAGGCTTCTTTTTCTTCTCTCCGGAGGACGCGCCTCCCAGATCCTCGTCGGCCCCTTCGCTCGGGCGCTTGATACGGCGACGCCGCTTCGCCACCAGTTCCAGCGCTTCTTTCCCATCACTGTCCGTTCCCAGCGCGACGGTGACCATCTTCCGGTGGTACCGCAACGCACCCATGACATGCTTCAGGCTCGGACGTTCGCAACAAGAGCGAGCCGTGTAGTCGATCAGACCGAGCAATGGATCCATGTTGGCAATCAAACCGTCTGTCAGCTCCAGCACTCTCTCCGTCATCTCTAGGTCTGCCGATACCCCGAGGTCCAGATCCGCCAACCCAATCGCGGAATCGCGCAGAGCGTCTGCCACGTGCTCGACTGTCTGATAGCGACCCAGCTCTACGTAGCTTCCACCCAGCGTGGTCAGCACGTCCGGTATGTGCTTGAACGTTTCTTCGGGTGCGTATTCATCCACGAGGATCACAGCGGTCGGCTTGCTCGGCTCCGGATCTTCCTCGAAGAAACGCGCGTAGAGCGGGTTCATCGCGAGCATGAACTCCGCGATGAGAGCCTGGCCCTCGAGACCCGCACGGGCCACATGATCGAAGACCACGGCGCGAACACGACAACGTCGCACCTCCGCGGCGAGCACCTCCCCGATCGTCGTTTTGTCGCCCATCCTGAGTTCCCATTGTGTGAACTTCACCTGCAAAGCCAGAGCAAAAACGGAGAGCAGGTCTCGCGCTGACCGGATACCGCGATGCAAGCGCACGACGACGACTCGGTCTGGAACGCCTCTATTCCGGTGTGTCTCCGTGAACTGCCGGGCGAATTCCCGCACCAGAACAGATGCGCCCACTCCTACGACCGCACCTTGCAGGTACAGCGGCGTTCCTTGTTCGACCGAATAGCCGAGGCGGCGGACTACTCGCTTGTGTACCGCTTCGTTAAAGACGAGCGGACGAGTCCGTCCGTTGAGATCGAAGGCAGCGCTTCGGACGCTCGACTCGGCCCATCGAGCCAAATCACCAGAGCTGTTGATCGAGCTGCTCAAGTCCAGCGGTGCAGACCCGACGTGGGTACCAGGGGTTACCAGGTGAAGTTTGGGTGCTGGGCTTGGGTCCGTCGATCCGTTTGTAGGCATGGCATTCCCGTCGTGGTTACGCGAAGGGGTCAGGGATCTCGGTTTCGTTGACCTTGCTCGGCAGCCTCTTCGCCTCGCTCCCGCGGCTCGGTGCTGGGAGCGAGCGCATCGAAGGCGAGGCTAGAACTGAGGCAGCAGAGAGAGGAGCATGCGGCATCGCGGCCGCAATCACCTCTCCCTCCACATCGGCCGCGTCTAACCTGATTGCTTGATCTCCGGCGAGAATAGCACGCTCGGCCACCCCAGCTATGTGCGCGTCGAACGCCGCCTCGAGCGCAGCCGCTTCCGCCAGATCCGGTGGGGGATGGTCCACGTCGTAAACTGGAGCGCGGCCGATGTAGCGGAGCGACCCATCGGCCGCCGGTGCGGAGAGGTATCGGTATTCGTATTCGTTTGGGATCGAGTGGACGAATAGCCGAGAGCCGATGGGTACTGTCTTCAGAGCCGGGCACCAATAAGGCAGATTACCCACCTCAACGCCGAAGATCTGGCGCTGGCGGACCTCGCAGGGGAGCAGTGTCAGCAAGCGAGCGATCGCTTCGGGAGACGTGCCACTCAGCCCGCGGGCGCCTACTGCTCGCTCGAAGTGGATCGCCGGAGGCAACCCGGTGGACCGGTTGGGTACGGCTCGTTCTTCTAAGGCAACGTGTTGGACAATCGCGTTCTGCAGCTGAGCCGGTGTGAGAAGCAGCTCGGTCGCCCAGCGAACGGGATGGCGACCGCAGAGCGATCCCGGCCAGCGGGCCAGCACTCGCTTCAGCGTTTGGAAGCTTCGCTCCAACTTCCCTCTCCCTTCGGGGGTAGCCGGCCGCGAGAATGCATGCCGCATCCCCACATTGACGACGGCACCCTGGACGGCGTTGCTCCGAAAATCCGAACCGTTGTCGGTATAGATTCCTTCGGGGATGCCGTACCGAAGACAGGCGAGGAATAGAGAGGCGAGCGTCTGAATTGCGTTAGGAGGTGTCAACCAGATCGTGACCCCCACCGTCAGGCGAGTACAAGCGTCCATCCAACGCGTGATGCAGATCCCCGAGCGATTGCGCCGTAGCACCCCATGCCGGCGCCTCGATTCGACCGCGACTTCGAACTGGAGATCGAAGTCTGTGAGGCCCCTCGATAACTGCGGGTGCTCCGGGTCGAGGTGCTCGAAATTGACGAATGTGTGATCGCCGATCCACCACTGGTTCGGATAGGCCACCTCTCTCAGAAGCTTCGATCGATACGACACGCTCGCGAGGGGACCGCCGCGCGCGTCCATTCGTTCGGTGTCGATCAGCTCGGTCGAAAGGATGCGCTGGATGTGCCGCACAGTCGCGATGGCGCCGAACTCCGATCTGAGATCACGGGCAACGTCGGCCATGCTAGCGTTCGGCTGATCCGTATATTGGTCTTTGATCCACTCTTTGTGCTCGGGGAGGAGCTTGCGTCGGCGTTGCACACCCGTGGGATATCGCTGCCGCAGGTATTCGTCGACAGTTCGCTCTGCACGTCCAGCGGCCGCATCCTCGGTTTGGCCATCCGTAACCTGTGCGAGCCATCGCCGAACAGTGCGATCGGTGAGCGTTGCGAACCGGCGCAGGTCTGAGGTCGGAAGCTCCCCGAAGGCATCAGCGATCTCAAAATCTCGAATGCCACAGGTGGCTCGCCGTACCAATTCCGCACACCTCGCCGGTGTCATGTATCCGCTGAGTACCGGCGCGATGAGCCGAGCTCGGAGCCGAGCGACGACGAGCCCGGCGGGAATCCGCTCATGGCCGACTACAGTGCCGAAGGGGATGCTCGAATGGGGCTGATCATCATTCGGAGGATCAACCGCATCGGTTTCCACATCCGCATCGAAGTCAGCGACCGGCGCGACCGTATCGGGCGTATCGGGCGTATCGGGCGTATCGGGCGATCTCCCCGGCACCCCCACGGGCAGTCTCGACTCCCACTCATCCGCGAGCATCGTCATCCGCGTGATGACTGCCTCAACGCGCACGGGGCTGCGGCGCGCGATGCGGCTTGCACTGCCTGGCTTAATCGTTTGCTGCAGAGTATTGAGATCGTTGTCTGACAAGGCTCCATTACTCTGTAGCCGTGCTGCGATTTGGATGAGACGATCACGTGCTTGGACGACCAGGGGAGCTGTAGGCGCTTTGTGTTGCGTGCTCCGACTGGATGCGCTCACGCCGACGGCAGATGGTGTGGCAACAGGCTTTCTGCTGCCAGCGGCCCGCCGCCAGAACCCGTTGTATGTGGGCATCGGTCCCGTGAGTGCTCTCGCCTCGAACGCGCCGACCACGGCGTCGTACCGCGCACGGTACCCGCCGTCGACGCTATCCGCGACCCGGAACACGGCTTCCCAATTGATCTCAGCACCAGCCCTCGCTCGTGCCATCCTGCCGGTGCCTCCTTAAAGAACACAGAACCGCCGTCACACGTACGTGCCGTTTCTGCGCTCGGTGTTCAGATGACGTCCCCATCATCAATATGCGAAACGCTATGGCTACGCAAGCATTTTCTCACCACATGCGCACACAAACTGTCGCCCTGCAATTGTTTGCATGTTTCATTTCAGGAATGTGACTTTCCCATAACGGTAAACTTCAGACATCCTCACGCGAGCCACCGCATCATTGTCAGTGACAGATCGAGTTCCACAATCGGCGCGCTCTACATAAGTGAACTACCGGAGTTCTGGCGTAGCGCGCTTAAGTCCTGCGTGCCTCCGCCTGACGTGCCGTTTCTTTCGTGGGCCTTAAGTTCCGGCACGAAGCTTGGGCAGCCTCCAGAGTCGCGCTTCAGAAAGGGCGGATTCGGCGCCGTTGCTCATTGCGCGCAGGGGCGAGCTGCTACATCGTTACCGATGTCACAGCGCCTTCTGCTAGCTATAGGTAGCGGACACGTACTCGCCGAGCCGCAACGTCGTCGCGCGTGGCTCACCGGGCGAATAGTTTGGCGGCTCGTGCAGGGGCGCGCGTACGATCTGTGGAGCCGCGCTTAGTCACGCATTCGACTGGATGGGGAGGTCTTTTCGAGCGTTGTGCCTGTGCACCACTTCTCTGGGTTCGATCTGCCCCTAACTCCCGCATGCTAGATCTCGACAATGCTCTAGGGTCCATCGGTGCAGAGCAATCGCTCCTCCTGTGCTACTCGGCGAGCTTAACGCACGTGGAGCACGCGTTGCTGCACCGACTGCAGCGCGAGGGCGTCGGGCGCGTTACCCTGGTCATCGACCCACGCGGGTACAGCGACACATTCGCTGAGGCCACTGCGGTGACCGGCCCGGGGGTGGACTATCACCTGGCCGCAGTGCACCTACCAACCGCCTCCGCGGTGTTCCATCCCAAGCTCTACATGCTCTTCCACGAAGCAGGCGGAACCCTGTTCGTGACGAGCGCCAACCTCACGCTCCCCGGCTGCCGCCGAAACGCTGAGGTAGTGGACCGGCTGGATCTGTTCGCGGATGGAACCGGCGACGCGCGAGCTCTGCGGCAATACGCCGGGTTCCTCAACGATCTGGTCGTTCTGGATCCCTCCCTCCCCTCCGCAATCCGGGACGAGATCACGGGAGCTGCGGAACGGATTTGGGCACTCCTCCCTGCCGAGGTCCCGCAGACGGGACCAGAATTCCTCCACACGTTAGAGGCCCCGCTACTGGATCAGATCGTGGCGCGTGTTCGCCGCGAAGACGTGCAGGAGATCGTCGCGGTATCTCCGTTCTTTGACCAGCAGAGCGCGGCGCTCCGGCAGCTGGCGGAAGCCTACCCCGACGCCGCACTGCACCTTCACCGCCGCCCAGCCAGCGACAACGAGATCCACGGAGGGGCACTGCGCACGCTCAGGCAGCGTCTACGGGTTTACAACTTCGCCCTCGACGATCCCGGTCCCGCGCGCCCGCTCCACGCGAAGTGGGTGCTTCTCCGGGGAAGGACGCGCGGGTGGCTGGTGACGGGGAGCGCCAACCTGAGCGCCCCCGCCTGGCTGCATTCTGCGCTCGACGGCGGGAATGTGGAGGCGGTCACGTTTCGTACTCTCGATGATCTGGAGATGTGTGAGCCGCTCCTCGCCGCTCTAGCCGGGGCCGAGGTGCAGGACTGGGAGCGGCTCCGGCCACAGCGGAGACCGGACGAGTCACCCTTCGCGGCGCCGGCCTTTCGCGTCCCGGAGGTCCGGCTCGTGGGGAACAGGATCGAAGCACACGTGCTCCATCTCAGTGCCGCGGCGGCCACGGCCGAGTACACTATCGAGTTTCCGCCCCCCATAGGGATGTACCCGCTCACCCGGCTTAGATCTACCCTGAGCTCAGCCGACCTTTGTGCGTACGACTGCGAGGCGCCCGAAGCCGTCCTCCACGCCGAGACACCCTGGCCCGTGGCCGTCCGTGCGCGCACGGACGAGGGCGAATCGGCCCCGGTGCGCGTATGGCTTCACCGCCCAGTCACACTGGACCGTGACGCGGACGAGCGGGCGCTCCGCCGGGCACTTCGTAGTGTGGAACGCCGAGGGATGTGGGCCGAGGCGGGAGACCTGCTCCGGGTGAGCGATCTGCTTGCCCGCCTTGCGTCCCAGGTCGCGGAAATCCAGACGTCATCTCTCACCGCCGCGGCGGCTATGGGAGAGGCCAGCAGGGGCGGTGCCGGAGGGCGCGCAGACCCGCGGGTGCCGTCCGAGCGCTGGGTAGCCGGCATCACACCCGGGGAGGGCGGATCCCCGGGAGGCACGTCCAGCACCTCGGAGCCGGGTGCGCTCCTCGAACGGATCGTCGCGAGCCTCCGCGCGGCGTGGCGCGGGCAGCTCGACTCGGAGGATGGCGATTCGCGTGGAGATCTACGGCGGCCGGACGACACGACGGCTGACCGTGAGGCGGATGACGAGCCCACCGTGGAGGTGATCCCGCCGCTCCGGGCCTCCGATGTTCGCGCATTGGTCAAGCGCCTGTGGGAGATCGGTGAGGAGATCACACCTCCTCCGAATGCACCCGTCCAGATCTCGGCACGCGGCCGGCTGACCCTGGCACTCGCAGACTTTGCGTTCTTTCTGTATCTGCGCCTCGAGTCGAACGAGACGGACCAGCAGCAGGAGGTTCTCGCCTTCCTCCGCCATTGGTTCCACCGTGCATTCGCCCTGGAAGGCTTTGCGCTGGGTGCCCCGCACGGGTGGATGGCGCAGGCCTGGATGCACCCAGCGACACGGAAGGAGATGGTGCGGGTCTGGTCGTCGCGTGCGACCTCGGTGCCCATGGCGGCGCTGTTAGGCGCCACCCTGGCGCTTCCGTGTAGTGATCCGGAGTGGACCGCTGGGGCGGAGGCATCCCTGCTCGCAGGCTTTCAGTTCGTTTCCGGAGTTCGGACCGAGCAGCACACCGAAGGATGGATGGGCGCGCTCCGCGAGTACGCACGGGCAATCGCGACGTCGCCGGGCGCTCCGCACGCGGACGCCATCCTAGAGGAACTACTCACCCCGGCTCATGGTCCCGCTGCGCTGCTCCGGCTGGCCGCAGCCTGGGCCCCGTTGATTGCCCGCCAGGAGGGGAAGCTCCACTACACGGTCACTGGTGATATCACCCCGCCTCCCCAGCCCGTCCAGCGGACCTTCGAGCGACTGCTCGCCCGGCGGCCACCGGCGGTCGCCCCCCTTTTCATCGGCGCGAGCGGACAGCTGTGTTGCGGTGGCTGCAGCATGGCGCTCCCTACTGCGGACGCGGAAACCGCGCTGCGCACGGCGGAGGTGCAGCAGTGCCAGCAGTGCAGCCGCTTTCTGCTTCCATTCGACTTTCGGAGTCCCCTCGTCGGCGCCGTGATCGACATGCTTCTCGCCACCACGGAGGTGGACCGCGCATGAGCTTCCCCTGCTGGACCCAGCGCGGCAGTGGCCTGGAGGAGCACCGCGGGCTCGCGCCGCTCGGTCTCGAGCCCGTGGGCCGGCGCTTCATCGATGAGCTGATGCCAGGGCTCACCGGCGCCACGGTCAACGTACGGTACTACTCCTTCTTCGCCTGGGCGCTGTGGACCTTCCACCAGCAGACAGAAGCGGGGGCCTTTCCGCGCACCGAGGAGCGTCAGGCCTGGTGGCTGGGTCGGATGGAGAACCTGTTCCGGTTCGCCACTCTGTACGCCGAACCTGGGAAGAACGGGATCGTTGGCGTGGACGAGGCCCGCACCATCCCGCTCCGCTCGGACAATCCCTCCGCCCCCGTTCCCGTGGGCCGTGCGCTCCGCGCCAGCGCCTTCGTGCCGGCTTACTACCGCGCGAGCTTCCTGGCGCTGGGCTGTGCCGAGCCGGACGGCCGCGCGTTCAGCCTGACCCTTTCCACGGGTGTGCCGCTGGGGGAGGCGTTCCACCGGGTAGTCGAGTCGGTCCCCGGCGCGGACGAGGAGCGCCGGCTGCTCCTGGCACCGACCGACACGGTCCCCATGCGAGTGATTCAGGTGTTCGCGGACGTGCTCTGTCTGCGCCCCGTTCCGGTGGATGATCCGGAGAATGCACTGCTCGCGGACCTGCTCCTGCGCGTGCGCAGCCGGCGAGAGCGCCCGGACCTGTTTGCCTCCGACCGCGCCCGAGCGCGTTCGCTCACCCTCCTCTTGGAATTGCTTCGGCAGGCTGGAGCACCTCTGGAGCCCGAGGATTTCCACGCACTCTTTACCTCCGGACGCTTCGCGGACGGGCGCGTACCTGAAGTCTCCCCCCACTTGGTGGAGACGTGGACCCGCTGGCAGCGCTACCAGGAGCGGGAGCATGAGCGTGTCGCGCTCTATGCGCTGCTCCATGCGGCGGTTCCGGTCATCCAGGGATTGCACGCCGAAGGAAGGGCTGCGGCGACGCGCACCATCACGCAGCGCCTGTGGGAGAACGCGCGAGATTCCGGGATCGTCTTGGACTGGCTGGGGGAATCGCTCTCCGGTGTGTCCGTGAGCGACGCCCAGCGCCGGCTTCTCGATCGGTATGACCCGACTGGAGTCGATGAGGAGCGGGGCCTCGAATCGCTCTCCCACGCGGTACAACACGCTGGTGAGGGCGGTGAGGTCGTGGGGGGCGCCATCCTGCTTCTCCTGCTCATCACCGCCCACTGGCGGACGGTCCGGCCTGGCGTACCAGAATGGGCCCGCCAGACGCATCTTCGTGGCGGGGCAGGCCGGATCTCCCTGGAGGTACTCTCCGGCGCGTTTGACGCACAGGCGGATCGCCCCGTCGAGGAGGCGTTCGGCTGGGTGATGGAGAGCTGCGTTCTGGGGCAGGCGATCCGCGTCGCGGTGGAGAAACTCGCGAGCCGCGCCTACCGCTTCTTTCTCGCCATGGGCGATGACGGCTTTGAGATTGTGCGAAGGCCGCCCGACAGCCGGTTCTACTACCCACCTCGAATCCGACCCGCGTTCAGCCTGATGACGGAGCTCGGATTGCTGGAGTCTGTGGAAGGGCGTGCCGTTCAGCTTACTCCCCACGGAGAGCGCTGGCTCGGGGACGCTCAGCGGGTGTTGGATGAGGAACATCGGACGCGGAAGGCGTCCACGTTGTTCCCGGAAGGCTTCAAGGCGCCGCTACGAGGCGCGTGAGTTCTCCGGACAGTTTGCTCGATCCTATCTGAAGCGTCTGACACAGGGCATGAGGGGGAGATCGACCGATCACCCCCTAACCTAGTGGAGACCACAATCCTCAATCATCAGAAGCTGAATCTGCGTCACCGCGTTGTTCGAAGAGGTCCAGGCATTCAGGACTCTTGTAGACCGGCGGTGTAGCGCTCTTGTTCGATCGTCGCGAACGCCGCCGCGGGACGCGCTCCATGCGAGCCAAGTACCGCCGGGCGTCGCTTAGACGCCGCTCGCTCCAAGCTACTGCGAACTGGTACGCGGCTTCGGATTTTTGCCATTCCGAGTGATTCACTGTCTCATCCTCCCAGCAGGAGAGGTTAGTGTGCGCGAGCGCGCGAGCGATGAGGTCACTCCCACCAATGTCGTGCGCACTGAGTTCGTGTGTGAGGAGTACAAGAGCCTCCTCCCAAGCAGACCAGTATCCCCTTCTGAGCAGGACACCGACCGCTTTGTAGACGAGCGGCCCGAGCTTCGGGAAGTAGTTCTTGGATGCTGATGCGATCTGTCGCGCGGCACCGAGGATCAGCGCCTCATCCCACCCCAACGGCGCCTGCTCGGCCTCGTCCAAAACGAACGCTGCATTGATAGCGCGGCGCAAATCTTCCAAGCCATTCCAACTGGCGCTCTCTGTAGACGTCTCACGTATGATATGCGCGAGCGTCGACACATCTGGCGAGGCATCGAGCAGTCGCCGTACGAGCGGTTCTGGATCCTTACTAGAAGCGAGTAGGTACGGGAAGATGCCGACGTCAATACTTAGTGCGTCGCCCACAGGGTTCAAGCTGAGCCCTATGTGCCGGGCAGCATAGAATTCCTGATAGGAACGATGGGCGAAGGATAGCACGCCGGCTTCAAGACGGAGCAACCCTATCGATGCTGCCACTCGAAGGGCATCCTCCGCCTCAACACGGTCACGTGTGGAGGCATGGTCGCCGGCCGCGAGTGCGGCCCAGGCGGGGAGCGCGAGTTGGGCCGGCGAGATCTTCATAAGTTCGTACGCTCCCGCCTCGAGGACGGCTGTTGTACGACTCGCCGAAGGAGTTCTTCCATTCCGCTCTTCCCAGTCGAGGAGTCCGGCGAACGTCTGGTCGTAGAGGTCGAAGAGGTTACGCGATGCCGCGCGCTGCTTTGTAAGCCCGTAGAGCACGAGCGCCAAGGTGAGCGGTCGGGTGCAGACCGAAAGAAACTGGGGCCGAATCTGTTGTCGAACTTCAAAATCGCCGCGCTTGGGATTGGCCGGGCTGCCCATAGTCATCTGAATCGTCGCTGCAGCGCGTGCGACATCATCCCATACCAGCGGACCGATCGTGACCTCCGCGAAGCCGGGTGGTGGACGGGGTATGAATCGGCTGGTCAGGACTAGCCGCATGTTTGGGTGAGTCGCCACGAGTTGGTCGATCTCTGCGAGGCACGCGCGGCGGCGCTCCGGCTGGGTGATCTCGTCAACTCCGTCAAGGAGGACGATGAAGTAGCCGAGTTCGAGTGCCGTGCGTGCCTCCGCCGGGGTAATCCCGGATTCCGCCAGCCCATGGGCGTGGGTGATCAACTGTACGAGCCCGACCTCATCAGAAAACCTCCAAAGTTCGGCGATCACAGGTGTATGACGCCGGCCGTGTCCGGGGCCGATCTGACGAAGCCTGCGAGCTTGTGCCGCCGCGAAGCGGTGGAGCAGCGTGGACTTCCCACTCCCAGAGTCACCGGTCACGAGTGTGCGCCTGCTGGTACGAAAGAAGTGGTACAGCCGAAGGTGGGAGTCGGTTAGTCGGCCGGGCGGCGCCCCTGGCCCTGGTACCTCCCAGATCTCGCCCACCGCGACCTTTTTGTACAGTGCTTCAGATGATAGATTGCCCCACCGGTCGAGTTCGGGGGGGGATGCAAGCCGGAGCGGAAGGTCCGCACGCTGGAGCAGGACAAGGTGAGGTGCTGTCGGCGGTTCCTCGGCCTGTACTTCTAGCCAGACCCAGTAGCGCTCGAGTGCGTCCTGCGCCGGACGCGGACCGCGTGTATCAGCTCTGGTGGACGAAAGCAGAAGGAGTTCCTCGTAGCCGCAGTGTCCGACCTTCACCGCTGGATGCTGTAACTGCAGGAACTCTAGTTTCTCCACGGCGAATGAGGGCAGACCATTCGCGTTAAACACGAATGTCCAGCGGCGCATCCGCGCTCCCCAATGGGCGAGGGCGCCGATGAAATCGGCTTCAATCTTGGCCAAGAGGCGCGCCCGGTTGCGAAGGTTCTCGGGTGCGTAGACCTGGAATACCTCCTGTTTGGATCGCAGGTACCCATCGCACTTCCAGTCCCCCTCTCTGCCGTGTGGTTGAACAGGGACGAAGTCGTTGGGAAACGCCTGGCTCATCACTTCGCTGAAGAAGTCTTGGAACCCTTCGCGACGGCTTTCGAGGAAGCGTAGGCGGAAGTCGCGTTCGGCTTCATCCCGAGGGGGTTGGGAAAGAACATTCGAGCGTGCCATCAGATCACCAGCGGCGTTTCGGACCGGTGTGAAGCCTGCACACCGTGCGCGCAAGCGCCATTCAGTTCGCGTGTTGCAGCTTCGTGGATGGGACAAGCATCGCAGCGAGGTCTTCCGTTCGAGACGAATTCGCTACTTGCTGCGAGTAAACCCATAGAGTTCATCTCGGCCGGATTTGGGTTGTACTGCACAGCGCTACCTGCGGCCGTAGGTCTCCCCGCCCCTGCGATCATCATATGCTAGCCATCATCATAGGCGCAGTCGGCACGAATGATCAACACGTACTCACCACCCCTGCGCCACGTTCACCATGATACGGGACTGAATACGTGAGTTCCGGTGGAGGCTAGCAATCGGTTGCGTCTGCTCGACCCCGGTGCGTACGGGAAAGGTGACGCTCATATAAGGTAATCTGCGGGTCCACCTGCAACTCACAGCGCTTCGCACTGGCGGAGCCGGGTTCCACTCGCGCATGCACTGCTTCGAGGCAACCCGGACCTACGGCACTCCCTCTGGCGGTTTGCCGACGCAAACATCCGCGCCGCGGACCTCATGCTGCTCCGTCGGATAGTGACGAATCGAAAATTGTGCTCGCCGGCGCAGCATTCGGAAGTTAAGCGCGCCCTCAACGCCACTGAACGGGGGCCTATCCTGCTCCGTCTCAAAGCCGGCAGTTCGTTAAATCCACGCTGGGCTCAGGACCAACCCGAGGCGCACCCCCGGTGAGGACTCAGTGGCGAGTCAGGCTGTTCGCGTACAGGTGTAGCCATCTGATCACGCGCCAGCATTGGGCGAACACCGAGTAGGTGCGGCTGGTATTCACATCGCCCTGGCTGTGCGCCGGGTATGCTCCCGTGGAGTGCACGGTGCGACTACGAAAGATTACCGCCGATGGGTCCGTGATTCGGGTATCGGCCAGGCGGAGCACCATGCGTAATTCATGCACAATCGTCTTGAAGCAGCCCGTTCGGACCAGCACTGCGTATCCTTGTGGATCGCTTCCTACGGCGGCAGAACGGGAGGCGGGTCACGGCCTCACCGCCTCACTCAATCACCCGTTCTCGCCTAATCTGGGTTCACGAGTTATCCTGTCATCTTCTCGGCGCACACAGGTTTCGGTCTGCGCACGAACAGTTCTCCTGATCAATCGCGAATGCCCACGGCTCCCGACCGGCTGAGCGTCGAAGTTCGGCGCTTCCGTCCTTCCTTGAATGTTGGTCACCAACAAAGCATCATCGAAGTCGTCTCAGCGCTCTCCGGCGTGGCTGCGGGCGATCCGCTAGAGCCGATCGAACGTGCAATCGAGGACGCGAACCGGCGCCAGAAACTGCTGTATGGAGAAGGAATTCCATCGGAGGCCTTGCTTCCCACAGTCGCCTATGGGACCGCCCTCCGCCTGCTCCGTGACCTGATCCTGCAGGGATGGCACGCCGACGTGGACGAGGAAGGCGTGTACTTGCTTCCCCCTGAAGTTGCTGTGCCTGGGATCGATCCCTCCCGGGCAAAGACAGCGGTTCGCCACTCTTTCAACTTCGCCAGGCAGGCACAACTTGCAGACCCTGCCACGGCACGTTTCATCCGCGATATGGAGCGGCGTGGGATCAGCACCCTGTTCGAAACGGGAGCGGACCTCGCTGAGCGGCTAGAACTCGCACATCAAACGGGCAACCTCGACGACACGATCAACCCCCTCCTTCAGGAGGTGACGCCGACTGCGGTCGACGAGAACACTGGGATCCGTCTCCAAGACGTCTGGCGCTACGCGCGACACCTCTGGTCAATCCCGTATCAGAGTACGCCCGGGCGTAACATGTACTATCTGGTGCGCGACGCCGCGTCCGAAAACCAGCCTATCATCGGGATAGCGGCGCTCGGAAACGCCGTGCTCGGTCTCGCTCAGCGCGACGAGGCTCTCGGGTGGAGTGTGGCGTCTCTCCGGCGGCGGTTGGCCAAGGCGGATGCGCGTGAACGTACGGTCCTCGCACACCGGATCGTGGATACCCTTCACAGCGCCATCAATGACGTCTACCACGCGGATCTGGTGCCGGAACTCCGTCACACCGCGGAAGTGGTAGAACGGCTGCGGGAGATCGAACAGGAAGCCGCTGCTCGGCAACAACGCGCTCAGGAACGTGCGCGTGATGAACGGACTGCGGAGTACCACTTCATCCGGGACGCGCACACTGCCCTTGAAGCGGGGAAGATTGACGCAGTGGATTGGGTAGCCCTTGCCAAGACCGACCTTTACACGAAGAAGCGCGCTGGGATTCTGGCGACGCTCATCCGTGCGCTGATCGTCCTGCAGAAGTATGACGTCACTCGCAACAGTGACGCTCTGCTCCAGCTTTTGGCCCGCGACGAGGGGAAACAGGCTGCCGATGTGGCGATCCGGCAGATCAAGGTCAGGGCGATCGCAGAGAACGTGATGGAGGTGATCACCTGCGGGGCAGTAGCGCCTTACGGGGTTGTGCTTGGGGGCAAACTCGTCGCCATGTTGCTCGCCAGCCCGAAGGTTGTCTCAGATTTTCGAGCTCGGTACTCCGGGCGGGCGAGCCTTATCGCGTCCGCGATGAAAGCCGCACCCGTGTACCGGGACCCGGATCTGGTGCTGCTCACGACCTCGAGCCTGTACTCGGTTGGGAGTAGTCAATACAACCGGATCAAGATCCCAACGGACGATCCCCGAGGCGGCTGGGTTGAATACGAACAGATCGGGATGACGGACAGCTTCGGCACTGTCCATATCGCACCCGATACCGCTGAGAGCCTCCGCCAAGTGGCGACTTTGAGCACGGCGCGCCGATCGGTGAACCACCTGTTCGGTGAGGGGATCAGCCCGAAGCTGCGCACGATCCGTAACGGGATGGAGGTTTTGGGGCTCCCGTCTGACGTGTTCCTCCGGCACCATTCTCCGCGACTGCTGTTCGCCGTCAAGCTCGCTCGCAATACGGATGACGTGCTACTCGGCCTCGATGACTCGCCGGAGTATTTTCTCGAAGACGATCCATCCCGCGTAGCACCGAAAGTCGCACGTGCATGGCGCGACCGTTGGTTCAGGCCGCGTGCAACGCGCCCTGAAACCATGCAGCGGCTGCGAGAACTCGGACGTGATCCAATCCGCATCAGCCATGACGTTGAGGCGGCTGAGAACGAGGCACGGCGCAACGCCCACGTTCCTCTCCTTCTAGGGCCTCTCGCGGCCACAGGCCAGTTCGTCAACCGTGATACGCCGCTCGTCTTCATCGAAAAACTATACCGAAGTGCAAACAGCTACGCAGATCGCCTCACGCCAGAAGAACTCGACTGGATCAACGTAGACCTCGGCCTTGAGGACTACTTGGTGCACCAGGTCGGACGTGGGAAGCAGGTCATCGTCACGGGAAATCCGGGGGATGGGAAGACCCACCTGATCGAACGAGTTCGCACACGCCTTGAGCAACTCGGGGCCGTCGTGCTCACGGATGCCAACGCGCTCTCCGATTCGGAGGTTCTTCACGCTTGGCGTACATGCGCGAATGAGGGGCGGCCCTTCGTGCTCGCGATCAATGAATGGCCCCTGTTCGTACTTCGCCGGCAGGCACTCGAGATCGGCTTCCTGGCCGTGGATGAAGCGGTACGCCAAGTTCAGGAGGCGGTGCGTTACACCGGGCCTGAACCGCGCGGACCGGAGCAGGATGTGGTCGTGGTAGACCTAAATCTTCGTAATCTGCTCTCCCCTGCCGTCATCCGGCAGGCGTTGGAAAGACTCACGCAGGAGCGGTTCTACTCCGATCTTCCGGCTGACGACCCAGCACTCCGAAACCGCGCCGCGCTGCGGGAGCCGCGGGTCCAGGAGCGTCTGATCCATATGCTCGATCTCGTTGCGAAACGGACGCCGCACGTCTCGATGCGGCACCTGATGGGCTTTCTGGCCTATCTGATTACCGGAGGGCAGTCGGTGGTGGAACGTCTTGCCAGCCAGGGGTCGGGGCGATTCCACTACACAAGTCTTGCGTTTGAGGGGGGCGAGGGGCGGCTGTTCGAGCAGATCAAGGCAACCTTCGACCCTGCCCGTCTCACGCACCCCGAACATGATTTCGACCTCTGGCGTGGGACGTCAGATCCGTCAGGATGGCTTGATCCATCGAGTCCACCGGCAGCGCCGCAGCAGTTCCATCCAGATGAGCGTGAGGCAGCATACACCGCGCTGAAGCGCCGCTTCTTCTTCGAGCACGAGCGTGGGATAGACCTCCTCCTCCTGGTCCCCGCCGATGAGGTTGAGTTCGACCAGCTGGTGGAAAAGGGGGAGAGCAACAACCAGGCGATCGTCCGTGACCTGATCCTCGGACTCAACCATTTCTTTGATCCAGAGGGTGCAGAAACGGACCGCGACGATCTGGTGCTTTGGCAAAGCCACCGATTCGATGTGCGGCCACCGGATACTTTCGTCGCGCTCCATCGGATTGGGCACCGATACTTCAGGATTGAGTCAGTTCGTTACGCTGAGTGGGTTGGGGAGTGGTTGCCCGCGGACCAGCGGATGGTTCGTTCCTTTGCGCTCGTCGCGGTCGCCGACGACCCAGTGAACCGGCGCGAAGTCGCGCACCTCGTCGTCGACCGTACTCTGTACCTCACGCTCCGAGATGCGGAGCGCGGACTCAGTCGAGCGTCCTGGTCAGGGAGCGCCACGCGGAAGGTTACGCGCTTCATCGACCGCCTACACCAACTCGCGACTGATGCTTCTGCAGTTGAGGATCTCCGCGTACGGAATGTCGCCGCGGGTCTTGAACGCCGATTCGAAATCCAGCACGAGCCTCCCCGGTATCGCCTGTGACCGTCCTCTCTCCCAAGGATCTGGTCGTCCAGATCTACAATGCCGACGTTGGTTGCCAGCCGACGAATAAATCGGTGAAGCCGGTGCACATCGCGAATGGATTCGCGCGCACCCTGACCGAGCGATCGTACGAGACATCTGCACTCGCCCGGATGCTGCGGCGATGGGTCAAAAACCAGCGACTGAATGTGCTGGAAGAACGCAATCCGCACTCGGACATCATCGCTGCGTACGGTGAGGCGTTCGAGACAGCCACCGGGGCGGCGCCTGATCTCGCGGCACTGGCTGACCTCCGAACGCTGGCCCTTGGATCTTACGGTGCGGATGACGCAGCGTTCGAAGATCCTGATAAATCGTCGTATACGCTCTCGAATGAGCGATTCGTCAGCAAAGACCCCTCCGACGCGCGGGCAGGCCTGTTTCTCACCCGTCTGCTGAAGGCTGGAAATCCGGGCCAAGCAGCGACTCAGATCGTATCACTTCTACAGTCTTCGACGGATCCGTGGACCGTGCTTGCGGAGCCAATGCTCGCACTCGCGCGTCCGCGGCAGGAGCAACCGTCCCCGGAGGTCGCCCGGGCAGTGTCGCTGTCCGATTCTTTGTTCTCGACTGATGCCGGCGGTGAGCTGGAGTCTGCGGTTCGTCTGCGTCTGCGACGTGCGTTCGACCGATTGGCACACTTCGAAGAGGCCGAGCACTCGAAGCTGAGTTCTCTGCGCCGCCTCGTCCTCTTCGGCTGTTTCACCATTCATGTCCACCTGCTCTCCCGATGGTCGGAGGTGAGTCCCGGGGCACCACGCCCACCCATTCTACTCGACCTGTTCAATGGTACCCACCCGGCGATTCGGGATGCCTCCCGCGCGACGGTGCGTGCTGCTGGCGATGCAGTCGAAGGTCTGCTTCATCACCGCATCTCCGAGTACGTGCGGGAAGTATCAAAGAGACCCCAGGGTCCCCAAGCCCTCCTTGCGGACGACGTAGTACGGACACGATACGAAGCGTACCGTAGCGGCCGACCCTTCGATCTGGAGGCTATGGTCGAGACTTACCTCGACCTTGGGCTAGAAGCCGTCAAATGCCATCCCATCGAGTATCTGACCGAGTTGGGACGCCGCGCCGGCTTCATGACGCCCTGGGCCGTACAGGGGCGAGGCGGGAAGCTTCAGAAGCGCTACGGACTGAATCTAGAGTTCCTTGAGGTGCTCGTTGCCGCAACCGTGGTCCCAGATCAGCCGCTCGAGTTCAATGAGTTTCTGGACCGGCTACGCGATGACTTCGGGATTGTGGCTGGACGCCCCTCTGATGATGAGCTGATCCGCCGGAACAACCTGAATGAGGCACAGTTCGGCACCCCTATTTCGATCCGAGAAGAAGAACTCCGAATGAACGTCGCAGCATTCAGACGCGCAGTGGAAGAGATCGGCTACGCGAAGACATACGCGGATGGCCGCACCCTCGTGACGACCCGGTTGGAGGTTGCGGCGTGAGCACAGAGCGCGAGCAACTTGTCGCTGAACTGCTGACGGAGGCAATACGCGGCCATCGTGGAGGGATTGGCGTTCTGGTTCGTGACATCCCACACCTCGCCCCTGCCCCCATCGCGACAACCCTCCGTGAACTTGCGGAGGAGGGGATCTCACTCCGCCTCGCGTACCTCCTCCCCGAGGCGGAAGGAGTACTCCACGCGGCGGGGTTTGAGCGAGCCCATGTGAGCACCGAGGTCGAGCAGGCGGAGCGTTGGAGAAACGAACGCGCGCTCGATGCCCTGATCGTTGTTGTCGCGACAGGAACCGAAGACAAGATCAGTTCGCTTGAGGATTTCCGAGCCGTCGTCTCCAGTGACTTGAAGTCGCTCCTCGCACGGCGCGCGCAGGGTGGCTTCGCATCGGAAAACGAGGTCCAGGGGCGATGGTGGGCGCTGCTCGAAGAGGATCCCAGCATCTCATTTGGTCAACTCGCCGACTACTACCTCGCCTTGGTTGGATTAGACCGCTCTGAGGCCGTTACCCAGGCAAGCCGCCAGATCCACAGACTCGGACTGCTCCCCGATCCCGCATTGTTCGATTCTCCGTCGGAATCGGCGCTCAGGAAGCGGCTTCAGTTAAACAGAGAGCTAGTTCAGCGCCTGCAGTCGTTCACCGATAAGGATCGCAAGACCGCTACGAGGAATCTCACCTCTGTTCAAGACCCCACCGAGCGCGAACACCTGCATCAAGCGCTGCACCAGCTGAAGCAACTTCGCCGAGGAGGAGCGGACCTTGCCGCCCTCTCTGTCCGTGGCGCACAGTCGCTGATCGACGTGCGTAAGCCCGCGAAAAAGAAGGAGTCGAAGGACGGAGGTCCGGGCGGGGGTGAAGAGAAGGAACGTGAGGATCTGAGTACGTTTGTCGCCTCCGCCCTGCTCGACGAACCGGAAGCGCGAGAGGGGCTCGACGAAGTGGTTCAGGGTGTTACGGACCGGCTGAACCAGATCCCAGACGCTCATCTCCGCCCGGAGCCGGTGAGTGTTTCGTCGACTGCCGGAAGTGATGTCACCGCGGAAGCGCGTGGAGATGTGATCAACCTCATGGCGAAGTTGATTGGCCCTGACGCGTATGGTGCGCTGCTGGAAGGTGGCGAGGGTGACATCGATGCGATGATTCGGCAGTTCCATGCTAAGCCGCGGTTCCTCAAGCATTGGACTCGGACCGAGATCGAACCGCTACTCGCCGCCGTCGAGGAGATCGGTGAGGCGTTGGTGGTGGAACTCTTCCGGGAGTACGACAGGAAGCGAACCGAAGCACTATCGCTGAGCCGACTCCTGTGCGTCGACCCGCTCGCCGCGGCGATTGCGCCGAGCACGCGATTGAAGCTCGAGGGAGTGGTCGACAGCTACCAGGCGCTCCTGAAGGGACTGAGCAGTGCGTACCCGAAGCTCTCGGAGGAACTCGGCCCAGACGCACAGGATCTTATCTCACAGATCCTCCTGTTGGACACGGTGGTATTCCGCCGGCCGAATGACGAGTTGACGGCTGTCGTGGCTCCAACGCACCCGCTCTATCTTTGGCATTACGCTGAATACGCACGCGTGGTGGAGGAACAGAGGAACCAGCTTTCCGCTCGTGACCGGGAACTAGTGGTCGACGCAGCAAAGCGGCTCCCCTACTTCCTTACTTCGCTCTGCGTGCCGCCGATCGCGACCGGCGTCACACGTTCGCTCACGTACGTTGGACGCCTAGGCCCCTTACCGGTTTACGGACAAACGGTCCGAGATTCAACCGGCATGGACGGCGAGCAGTTGATCCGGCGGGTCCTGAGAAACTTCGTGGATGTGCACCCGACCTCACGTCAGGGCTTGCGCCTCGCGGTAATCAACGCGCCCGATCCTGGCGCGGTGCTATCCCTCTGCTGTGACCTGCAAGCGGAAGGGGTGCTCAAAGGGGCCCACATTGTGTCCGTACACCAGGCGCGCGATGGAGCACGTGCGAAGCAGGTGCACCTGAGGAGCGACGAGGAGGATCGAGTTGCGCAGCTCTTTCGCGCTGCGGCACCCTGGCGGCCGTTTACCTACCAGACCGTGTCCATCTCGCCGGACACGCTCCAACTACCAGCACACGTACAGCCGCACGTGGTGGTTGCCTTCGATCAGAGCGAGGGCACGCCAAGTCGCGTCACGCCAGCGACCCATCCGATCCAACCGCTCGCGGTGACCCACAGGCTGAACTATCGGCATCGGGTGAAGATGCTGGAGTTGACACCCGCCCCGGGAGGAATCTTCGCCGCATACAACCACGTCGTTGGGATCGTGGATACGGGGGCACAGGTTTCCTACTTCTCGATGCATCAAGAGGCGAAGCTACGCGAGAGGCTGGAAGGTGCCGCAGCGCAGGCCACCTGGTACGTGGTGGCAGACCGCAACGTAGACCGCGACCTGTCCATCGGATCGCTCCGTGTCTTCACCGGGCGTGAAGGGGGAAGGGACATCGCAGTCTTCTCGCAACGCACGGACGCATTCCGTCGAGTCCTCCGCGAGGTGGCGCGCCAGTACAATACCGTAATCTCCGACGCGGAACTGGACGATCTCCTGCACGAGTTGGCCGACCTCCTAGACGAAGGAATACTGGCGCTTCGTCCAGATGCGAGCGGACGGGTCAATCTTCAGCGCGTGAAGGGGCTGATCGGGATGCTGATCGCGGTACGTGCGTACCGGGCTCAGACCCCGGAAGGGCACGACCGCCTCGTCGTCAGCTTGGACGGAACGGAAGCACGGCGCTGGCTCCACCTCAGCGATGATCCCCATCGTGCAGATCTCGTAGGGTTCGATTTCTCCGACGACCGGTTCGCGATCAGCATCATCGAAGCCAAGGCGGTACAGGATCCAAAAGCTGAATACAAGATCCACGACAAGATCATCTCTGGACCCGCCGTAGATCAGGTGCTCAGCACACGTAGACTCCTCGCGGAAGTCTTCTCCGGGGACAGGGCGGCGGAACTGATCACGACCCCAGCTCGGCGAGAGATCCTGCGGGAGCACGCATTCCGGGAACTCACCAAGGCGATCTATACGCCTGAGCAACGGAAGACGTGGGCGGAGCGTCTCGAGCGGCTCTTCGAAGGACTTGCCGCGGCACACCTCCACTGTGAGATCATGGAGGTGTATCTCGGGCGGGATGCCGCATCACTCGGTCAGCGGAGTCTACATGCGGAGGAGGACGGTCTCGAGTTCCCTGTCCCGGTCCTGCTCACCCAACTGAATGAGAGTGGGGTTGACGCTCTCCGGCAGAGAGCCGCCCCCGTCAAACTTGAAGATGTCATTGAAGGGGAACCGCTGACATCTGCGGGGAATCCAACGGAGACAGGGCCACTCCATTCAGACGAGGAGGACCGCGCAGTCGTTTCGGTGTCGCCTGAAAACGTGACGTCCACTCCGACAGCCGCTCACCCGCCGCAGGTGGGCGCCGTGTCCCCTGCTGTGCCGTTGGCTGATCCGGTGATGTCCGCCGCTTCCACCTCACCTGAGGCTTTCCGAGCACGCGCATACCTCGGCGACACACCGGGCACATACGGGAAGCCACGCGAGGTGTGGTTCGATCCCCAGTTACCGGGTCGGAACCTGCCCAACCCTCACCTGCTGATCACCGGTGAAACGGGGAGCGGGAAGACACAGGCGACGAAAGCCATACTGCGGGACCTGATGACACAGGGACTCCCCGCGCTGATACTCGACTTCAAGGATGATTATTCGCAACCAGGGTATGCGGCCGCCGAGGGGCTGACGGTCTACGACGCAACACTCGGCGGGCTCGCCTTCGACCCAATGGTCCCACAGGTGGACCAGCAGAGCGGCCGAGTGATGCTCCTCAATCACGTGCACCAGTTCGGCGAAATCATCAAGCGCATCTACAAACTCGGTGACCAGCAAACCCACCGGTTCAGAGACGCGCTGAAGGAGCTGTACACCGGCGCCGGCCTGAGTATTCAACCTTTTGTGCCGAGCAAGGACGTAGAGTACCCAGCGTTCGACGAGTTGAAGGTCATCCTTGAACGGAGAAAAGACAATGAGCCGCTCCTCGGTAGGCTCTCACCGATCTTCGATCTGGGCCTGTTCGCGTCCAATACGGGAGGCGGCGGGTTTGCGGAGATCGCGACGCAATCAGCCGCGATCCGGTTGAGCCAGCTCCCAGGGGACGAGACGAAGAACGCGGTTGCGGAGTTCTTCCTGATGGCGTTGTACAACTACCTCGTCCGGCAACCACACCCTCATGCACTTCGGCGCGTGTTGGTGCTCGATGAAGCGTGGCGTCTGGTTCAGTCGCCGTTCCTCGAGCCGTTGATGCGTGAGGGGCGCGCGTTTGGACTAGGTGTGGTCATCGCTACGCAGTTTCCCACTGACTTGCCCAACCACGTGTCGGGCTCTACGGCGACCAAACTGTACTTTTCGCAAACGAAATCTGAGAACATCAGGGAAGTTCAGCGGTCGATTGTAGGCAAGACATCTGGGGCGGAGGCAGATCACATTTCTGCGGGAATTCGTGAACTCCCACCGCTCACCTGTTTTGTCCAGAACGGCCAGTACCAGCCGTACGCGCGCACATCGGTGAAGCCGTACTTTGAACGCGTTGCGGCGGAGGGCGCGCAGCACTGACCTGCGGCTCGCGGGCATCCGCGGGTCAGAGGCAGTTGTGATCTCGTTCAGCCCTCAGGAGTGGCACTCCAGCCATTTCTGAGGGCGACGATGCTTCTGCGACGGAGCGAAATGAAAAGGCTCTGGATACTGCTTTCGAGCATGCTGGGGCCGTTCTCTGGTTTCCGCGAGATCACCCCATAAGCAAGGGTGCTTACCAGGCAGTCTGAGAGCACCTGCAGCAGCATCCGGAGCACGGCTGCGACATCAGTAGTGCCCTTGCGAGGGTACGGAACTATCAGAACTCCACCAACTGAGCAGCGCACGTACACCGATACGCTCCACCTCGTCCTCTTGGTCCACTTCGTGCGCATCACGTACGCCCTCTGATCGCCCTGAACACGACGAGACGATGAGCGACGCACAACCAGAGCCGCTCCCTCCACCTGCCGAGCAGACGGAGGGAGTTCCCGCTCAAGAAGACGAGCCTCTCTACCGCCTTGCCTTTCTGTGTGAAGAAGATGGCAACGGAGATGGGGCGGAAGCCCTCATTCGGCAGGAGTTCGGGAAGGTCGCCAACCGTGTGGAACTGACGTTCCAGCCTCGGTACGAACGTGTACTGTTGCTGGAGATCGTGGGTACTCGGAAGCTCGTTGATTCCTGTCAACAGAAGATTGGAAAGCTGTCGGATGGACCTCGCCTTACACGCGTCGAGGACGAACTGGGTGAGACGCTTCGCGCTGAAGCGTACCCGATCCTCGGCAGGATCGAGCAGCAGTTCCGACGGTTCATCAACGAGGCGATGGTCCAAGTTCTCGGGTTTGATTGGTGGGATCGTATCGGACTGGGTAATGTCCAGGCACGGGTGAACGAGATTGCGCAGAAGAATAAAGCAAGTGTGGTGCGCCACCACCCGATCGAGTACACGGATTTTGAGCACCTCCTGCTGATCGTTACCGGGCATCTTGCGCACTGGCAAGAAGATCGTCCGGTCACAGCCGGCGAACTGCTCGATCTGCTCACCGGGAGCGCCAACCTGGACGAGGTCAAACGAACCCTCCAGGACCGGACTGAGAAGAGAAGCTTATGGGACTCCGTTTTCGCGTACTACTTCGCAGATCAAGAGCACTGGACCAATGTCAAGAAGGAACTTCTCGGTCCGGTGATCAAGTTGCGGAATGCCGTGATGCACCACCGCCCGGTTCTCTGCCATGAAGTCGAGCAGTTAGCCCGTTTCGAGGACGAGATTCTGGAGGTGCTCGCTACCAGGAAGCGCGAGGTTGCGCTGGCCGAACGCGAGGAAGTTCAGGCCGCGGCCGAATCCGTCGTTGGGTCCGTTCGCGACCGGCTCAGCAAGTGGGACGATTGGTTCGCGGCGAGCCAAGCGCAGATGAACCCAATCGACTGGGCGATCGCACGGAAGGAGATGTACCCTTCGATGATCGAGGGAGTGCGGAGGGCAGAGCACGCGGCTGCGGAGGCCGAAAAAGTATTCCCTAGCACAGGGCACGAGGCTCGCATGCAACGCTTGGATTTCGTGATTTCCAAGCTCGAACACCGGAGTTCGCCTCCGGGCGTACCAGATGACGAGGCGGAGTAGGCCGGAAGAGATCACCGTAGGATCAGCGCGTACGAATTAGGGGGGCTGTGCCACGTGGCACAGCCCCCCTGGTTCGCTGTCACATTGTCCGATTGGATATCTCAGTTGCTCAACTTCCTCACACGTCCTCGTCACTGTAGCCGGTAGCACCGTCTTCAGTCCATCCGTGCTCGATCACCACGTAGAACATCGGTTCGTCTCCGGATTCAGCGAGTTCTTTCGCCTCTTCCGGCAAATGAGTGATTAAATATTCCAACTCCCAACCTCTCCATGGGGCGGTGGCGAATACCTGTCGTATCTGTTCAAGATCCTCCTCGGTGACTCGGTCGAACGTATACGCCGGCAGGTACTCGATGGCCGCGTCGAAGGCCGCTTTCGCATTCGGTCCTGAGGCAACGACCACACCGTGGAAGTCCCCGGTCAGCACCTCCTCTGCGCCCATGCCGTAATCTGGGCCAGCAATCCAGGGTTCCACATCAAAAATGAACATTCTTCCATCCTCCAAGCGGGAGCGAGTGGAGCGATTCTGCGGGCTCCGATGGAGGCGCTAATGGGGGGCGCCAATGGGGGCGCCTGTTGCAGGAACCCGGCGCCCCATTTCCCATTTGATACGGAATCCGAGTGAATCGACCAGTTCTGTCAGTCTGGGCAGAGCGCTTCGCCGGTACTCCGCCGTAGGCCGATGTCGGGCGCGGAGCGAAGGATCTACTCTCCATGCCGAGGGGCTCGCGGCGCGCCACGGAGCCCGGCCCGGCATCGGCTCGATTCTTCAGTCGCCGCCCGGCGCGGGGGTAGGGCAGGGGGCGGTGCGGCGGCTCCTTCAGAATGACAGCGGGTGGCGATTCACCCGGATTCCGTATGAGTCTTCCACCGGCTACGCCGACCCTGGCGCATGAAACAAGTACCCCTCTGCTTCGCTCCAGCGGCTTTGTTTCTTATCAGAAGTGTGGTTGGTTTCTAACACAGACGATGGAACAAGAATCATCTTACGATCCGCCTCGGAGTAGCAGGCCAGCGCCGGAACTCGTCCGGGGTGATCGATGGATCAGGTCGAGTTCTATTGTGAGAGGATTGGAAGAGCGAGCCGCTCGGCCCACGTTCTAGCGTGCTGCTCCGATCCAGAGAACCGCTGCAGTGTTCGGCAACCTCGATCTAACAACTCCTAGCCCAACGGTTTCAGTACGAATAGCACGAGGTGTTCCCCCTCGTCGATCAACACATCGACATGGGTGCAACGCGTGGATGTGGAAACGACGAACAACCCTGCCCAATGAGCGCTACGCAAGCCGGTGCCGTAGCGCAGGGGCGGCTTCGGCAGCGGGCGGGACCTACGCTTCGTCGAGCGGATCCTCACCATCAGCTAGACGTGCCGCCAGCAGAAGGTCGGCACGCTCGACTATCTCACGCGAGCCGTCGAGACTCACCGCGCGGCTCCCCTGCGCCCCCTCTCCTGCCACCCTTCTGAGCGTTTACATGCCGGACAAAATTTTGCGCCAGTCCTCTACGAGACGCTGTTCACTCCTCAGTACCTCGTTGCACAAACGGCCGCAGCCATTCCGGGCAGTGGCTTCCTTGCACCGCATGGATCTCAACTAACTTACTCGCGAGTTCTCGTACCGCGTTATCCAAGCGAGCAGGGGGAACGGAATAGAGCAGAATGTCGATCGCTGCGCGGACTGTGTTGGGGTCTGGGAGGTCCTTAGCAGCGGCGATCTCACGCACATACCACGCGGTCAGCTTCTGGCGCGTGGAATCCCGCGGTTCAGCGCCATCAATGAAGCTGACTACCGACGAGGGGTGCAGGCCAATCGCCCTAGCGACCGGGCGTAGTCCCTCACTTCCCACTCGCCGCGACACCAGTGCGCGGAGTTGCGCGACAGGAATAGCTTCAGCAGCGGGTGACATCGCCCCCGCTGCTCCACGGGAGCGATGTCCCGTCCTGTCGGTTTCGTCGGTTTTGCTCTAGTTTACACTTGGAAGCTTAGGCGTCGCACGCGACTCCGGCAAGACGAAGGAATTAGCCTAGCACCTCCAACTACCCGCACAGAGCTTCGATTGTGAGCCTTTCCGAGGCGTTGGCCAAGACTGTGACGGACCGGGTACGTCGTGCCGATCTCTCCGCTTGGCAGAAGGCGGTCGATGTGGCTGAGTTCCAGCACTACTTGCGGACGAGCAATCAGCCGCACAGTACGCGCGATCTCGCTCGACTCCTGCAGATCCCGCAGTCTCGGGTGGCGGAGCAGCTCACGATCGCGTCCGAGCTCGGCGCGCCCGCACTCGCTCGCTACGGAGTGTCGGTAGAGGCCGTAGGCAATGCGGATCACCGAGCACTGTTACGAATCGCGAAGCTACCCCATTACCTTCGTGAGAAGCCGATCCGCGACTGCGCGAGGGGTGCAGATGCAGGTAAGGCGCGCGAGCTGACCGGCGCGGGGGCAGTCACGCGTGAGCGGCGGCGGGCAAGTGTTTTTGAGAAGCTGCGAGATGAGGGGCAGTTGCTCATCGACATCCCACGCCCGATCGTTACTCTGACCCCCTCCGAGGCGCGCTCCTATCTGGACGAGTTCCTTCCTGCTCTCGCCCACCTAGCCGAGATGGTCAAAGGATCGACGAAGTCTCACTACATAGGGTTGGCAGGGAACGGAGGAATCGTGATCTACCTCAGTCCAAGTTCGTAAGAGCCGACGGAGGTCACCTATCCCGCCGCGCTGGCACCCTGGAGACGCACTGATCACGAACAAAACAAAAACCGCCTCTTGTACTCGCAGCGGACAAAATTCCGCCGTGCCCGAAAACGTGAGCCTTACGGACAAAGCTCAATGTCGCGTGGGGTTCGCTGTTGGCAATACACCAGATATCTCCAGCACAATGCTACATCTGGATCGCACGCGACGGTAAACTCTGTCCGGCCTTGGCAACCCCCCTCTAGAGCGTAGCGCCACACTGGCGCCACTAGGTAGGAGCGGAAGACACGCCTCCGACACGACCCGAATCTCACAAGCCATTGCGAGGAGGGAATTTAAGCGAATAGTCCTGAGAACCTCGCCGGGTCGGACAGAATTCATTGTCGCCGGACAGAATTCCCGATGGCAATTTGGACAAAATCGATGTCGCACAACACAACTTCGTCACCCCCCCAGCCGCGCCACTTTGAACAGCGGCAGGTAGATCCCGAACACCAGCGTCGCGACGAGGCCGAAGACGAGGAGGATCAGGACGGGCTCGACGAGCTTGGCGGCGGTGTCTACTTCTTCGAGGACGAACTCCTCGTAGTACTGGGCGAGGAGGTCCATCTGCTCGGGGAGGGTGCCGCCCGTCTCGCCGACGTTGGTGCTGGAGAGGACCTCGGCGGGGATGGTGCGGGTGCGCTCGAGGGCCTCCTCCACGCGCATGCCGGCGCCGACGTGCGTGGCGGCGGCGCGGATGGCATCGGCCAGGTAGTGGTTGCCCAGGGTGTCCGCGGACATGCGCATGGCGGAGGAGACGCCCACGCCGCTGAAGAGCATGGTGCTGAACATCCGGCAGTACTGCGCCATCGCGCCGCCCTCGGCGAGGGGGCCGATGACGGGGAGCTTTACCAGGAAACGGTCGGTGGCGCGCTTGATCCCCTCCTGCGCGTAGAGCTGCCGCAGCCCCATCGCCACGCCCGCGAGCACCAGCAGGATGCCGGGGCCGAGCCGCGTGGCGCTGGCCGAGGCCCACAGCAGGGAGCGCGTGACGGCCGGGAGCTCGACCCCCGCGTCGTCAAAGATCTCGGCGAACTGCGGCATGATCCTGGTGAGCATGTACCACCCCACGATCCCCAGCGCGCCCAGCACGAAGAGCGGGTAGATGGCCGCCGACTTGATCTTGGCCCGCACCTGCTGCGTGCGGTGCAGCGCCGTCGCCATGCGCTTCAGCACGATGTCCAGCGATCCGGTGCGCTCGCCCACCGACACGCTCGCGATGTACGTCGGCGGGAAGACCCTGGGATGCTCCTCCATTGCATCGGCCAGGGTGCTGCCGGATTGCACACGCACGGTCACCTGGTCGACCACCCGCCGCAGCGCCTTCTGCGCGAGCCGCCGGCGCAGCACGGTGAGCGCATGCGACGGCGTCAGCCCGCTGTGCAGGAGCGAGGAGAGGCGCCGGGTGAAGAGCATCATCTGCTTCTTCGGTACCCGCGAGCTGCCGAGCTCCAGCGCGAGGAACTTTTGGAGCGCGTTCGGCGGGGCGGCGGGGGTGGCGAGGCGCGGCGAGGTCGTCGTGGGGTGGGGCATGAACCGGGACCGGTTGTAGTGAAGGACAGGGGCGGTAGTGCGGCAATGCGGTCTGACCTCGCGCCACCCGCCGATTATGTCATCCTGAGCGACGCGCCTATCCGTCCTCGCCCGTGCTCCAGACTATGGCGCGGAGCGAAGGATCTACTGCGCGTTCCGAGGGACTTGCGTGACGTGCGGACCTCTTGCCTCGCCGGCTAGATCCTTCGGTCGCCGCAGGATGCTGGGCGGGTGCCGCGAGGCCCGGGTGGGCGGCTCTCTCAGGATGACAAAGCGCACTCACGCACTAACGCACTTACGCACTTACGCACTTTTTTCCCCTCACCCCATCGTCTCCCGCGTAACCTCTTCCAGCGTCGTCTCGCCGGCGCGCATGCGGTCGATGCCGGCCTGGCGGAGCGTCGTCATGCCTTCGGCGACGGCGAGGGCGCGGAGCTCGGCGCCGGGGCGGCGCGCGACGATCGCCTCGCGCAGGGCGGGGGTCAGCGGCATCATCTCAAAGAGGCCCTGCCGCCCGAAGTAGCCGCTGCGGTTGCAGTACGAGCACCCCGTTCCCTTGCAGAACGGGATGGTGGCGACCTCGTCCGGAGTGAGGCCGGCGCGGGCGGTCTCGCGCTCGGTGGGGTGGTGCGCGTCGCGGCAGCGGGGGCAGATCTGGCGCACCAGGCGCTGCGCAACGATCAGTGAGAGCGCGTCCACCAGGTTGTACGGCTCGATGCCGATGTCCAGCAGGCGCGCCACCGTGGAGGGCGCGTCGTTGGTGTGCAGGGTCGAGAGCAGGAGGTGGCCCGTCATCGACGCCTTGACCGCCGTGCCCGCCGTCTCCGCGTCGCGGATCTCGCCGACCATGATGACGTTGGGGTCCTGGCGAAGGATCGAGCGCAGCGCCGTGGCGAAGGTCATCCCCGTGTTCGCGCCCACCGAGGTCTGGCGCACGCCGCGGATCTTCCGCTCCACCGGGTCCTCGATGGTGATGATGCTGCGCGATGGGTCGTTGAGGTGGTCCAGCGCGGCGTAGAGCGTGGTGGACTTGCCGGAGCCGGTGGGGCCGGTCACCAGGATCATCCCCTGCGGGCGGTCGATGGCCTCGGTGAAGGCGGCGTACTCGCGCGGCGGCATCCCCACGCGCGTCAGGTCCACCGGCGTCTCGGCGCGCGCCAGCACGCGGAGGACGGCGTGCTCGCACCCCCAGTCGGTCGGGAGGGTGCTGACGCGGAACTCCACGTCGGCGCCGTCCATGGTGTGCTTCATCCGGCCGTCCTCGGGGGTGCGGTCCTGCGCGGAGTTGAGGCCGGCGAGCACCTTGATGCGGTTGACGATCTCGCGCCCCCAGGTGGGGTCCAGCTCCTTCACAACCACGAGCTGCCCGTCGATGCGGTAGCGGATGCGTCCGGAGTCGTCAAAGAACTCGAAGTGCACGTCGGACGCGCGCTTCTTGACGGCGTCTTCGATGAACGCCTCCACCATCTGCGGCACCTGCGCGTCCTTGACCGCGTTCTCGATCTCTTCGCTGATGGAGGCGCGGGCGCGCACCCGTGCGCCGCTCCGCTGCGCCTCGCCCATCACGCGGTGAAGCTTGTCCGCCACGGCGTAGGCGGTGCGCACCAGCGTGTCGAGCGAGTGGTCGTCGGCCAGCAGCGGGACGGGCGAGAGCCCCGTGATGTCGCGGATGCGGCTCAGCGATGAGAGGTCGTACGGGTCGCCGTTGGCAACCAGCAGGTCGCGTCCCTGGATGCGCAGCGGGATCACGCGGATCTGCCGCGCCGTCTCGCCGTCGATCAGGTCCAGGACGCTGCGGAGGGGACGTTCGGCGGCGAGGCTCACCGTCTCCACGCCGAAGACGCGCCCCAGCGTGTGGAGCGCGCGCTCGGCCGTGATTCGGCCCATCTCCACCAGGTGGAAGACGGCGCTGCGCCGCTCGCGGTCCGCAGCGGCCGCCTGGTACGCCGCCTCCACGTCGTGCGCCGCCAGCTCGCCCGCCTCCAGCAGGGGGCGGATGATGCGGTCCTGGATCGTCCCCTCGCGCTCGCGGTGCGCGGGGACGACCGGCGGCACGGGCGCGGCGCGTGGCACGTCGCGGAACGGCTCCGCGGGGGCGGAAGGGAAGGCGTCTTCGCTGTACATCGGGCTCTTCCGAGGGCTGCGGGTTCAGCGGACGGGGACGCGCACGGCCCAGGGGCGGCCGGGCGGCGTCTGGCCGCGCACCAGGTGCGGGTTGAGGGCGGCGACGGCGGATTCGGGGGCGCCGGCCCAGCGCGCGACGCGCTCCAGCGAGGTCCCGCCGGGGGCCACCACCTCGCGGTAGGCGAGCGGCGCATCGCCATCCACCCCGCCGAAGCCGAATGCCTCGGGATCTCGCGCGATGCGCGCGGCGGCGAGGAGCTTGGGCACGTAGTCGCGCGTCTCGCGCGGCAGGTAGGGGCGGATGCGCCAGTAGCGCAGCTCGCCGCCGCCAGGCTCGCCGCCGTGCATGCGCAGCGCGCGGCGCACGCACCCCGAGCCGCAATTGTACGCGGCGGCGGCCAGGTGCCATCCGCCGAGCTGCTCGTGCAGGTCGCGCAGGTGGCGGGCGGCGGCGTACGAGGCGCGCACGGGGTCGCGCCGCTCGTCCACCCAGGTGCCCACCTCCAGCCCGTAGCCGCGCGCGGTGCCGGGCATGAACTGCCACACCCCCGCCGCGCCCACCCGGCTCGTCGCCGCCGGGCGGAAGCTTGACTCCACCAGCGCCAGGTACAGCAGGTCGCGCGGAATCCTCTCCCGCGCCAGCGCCGCGCGGATGATGGGCTCCAGGTGCCGCATCCGCTCCAGCGCGCGCCGCGTCTCCTCCCGGCGCCCCGGCGCGGCCGCCAGCCGCAGCGTCCACGCGTCCACCTCGCCGGCCGGCGTGCGTCCGCCGCTCGCCGCGAGCCGCGCCCTTACCGCCGCCAGCGACTCACCGCTCCTCGCCGGCGCCCTCTCCACGACGGTCCGGCGCATCGTGCGCGTCCCTTCGGCGGGCGCGGAAGCGAACGCCTCCGGCAGCGGCGCGGGCTCGGCCGTCGGCGTGGGGCGCGCCTCCATCGACCTCACGCGCCAGGTGGCGAACGCGGTTGAGAGCGCCAGCGCGGCGAGCAGCAGCGTCCACGCGGTCTGCGACACGCCCGGCGGCGGCGCGGCGAGCCCACGCGATGTGCGTTGTGGGTGCATCGGCAAGGGATGTGGGTTCGTGCCGCGGTGTGCGGTGGGGGCACAACCAGATACCCCGGGTCCGCGGGTGCGGATCGGACCATGCGCCCCACGCGGCCCGCGGGTCCCCCCACTTGCATCCCAGCCGAAAACATGTGAGATTTTGCGCACTTCATCGTCAAGTGCTTGTGGAATATGTAGCTTGCGGGGTCTCGCTCCTGACTTCCAGCGAGCTTCCGCATACGCGCATCCGCAGACGATGCGGTTCCCCTGTCGTACTCTCGTTATCCGCTCTCATGAAACTGATGACTCTGCTACGTGCCTCTGTGCCCACCCCTGCGTCGTTCGCGAGATCGCGCCGGCTGGGTGTGATCGCCCTGCTCGGCCTGCTCACCGCGTGCGGAGGCGACTCGGGCGGAAACCCGGTCGTGACTCCGCCACCTGCGCAAACGAGCTTGGTTCAGGTGACCGGCCCGTCGAGCGGAATGCGGGTGGGGCAGACGATGCAGCTTGCCGCGACGGCGAGGGACGCCGCCGGCAACGCACTCTCCGGCCGCAGCTTCGCCTGGTCCAGCACGAGCGAGGCAATTGCTTCGGTCAGCTCGGGCGGGATGGTGACCTCGACCGCGCCCGGCACGGTGACGATCCGGGCGACGGCGGATGGGAAGACGGGCGAGGTGACGCTCACCATAACTCCCAGGCCCATCGGTTCGGTGACGGTGTCTCCGCAGGCGGCGAGCATCATCGCGGGCACCACGCAGCAGCTCACCGCGGCCGTATTCGACACCGCGGGCGGGCCGCTGGCCGACCGGCCGGTCACCTGGACCTCGTCGGACCCGGCGGTCGCCACCGTCGCGGCGAACGGGATGGTGAGCGCGATTCGCGCGGGCGGCCCGGTCACGATCACCGCGACCGCCGAAGGGAAGAGCGGTACCGCCGCCATCACCGTGACGCCGGAGCCGGTCGCCACCGTGGCGCTCGAGCCCGGCTCCGCCACCATCCAGGTGGGCGCGGCCGTCCAGTTCCGCGTGGTCGCGCGCGATGCCGCCGGAAACGTCCTCGTGGGGCGGAGCGCGACGCTCATCAGCTCCAACGCCGCCGTCGCCACGGTCGACGAGTCCGGAATGGTCAGAGGCGTATCGGTGGGCACGTCGATCCTGACGGCGACGAGCGAGGGGAAGTCCACAACGGCCACCATCACCGTCATCCCGGTCCCGATCGCGACGCTGGCGATCGACCCCGCATCCGCGTCCGTCGCGGTGGGGGCGACGCTGCAACTGCGGATCATCGCGCGCGACGCCGCCGGCAACGAGCTGGTCGGAAGGCCGGTCACCCTCGCCAGCTCCAATCCTCAGGTGGCGACCCTGAGCTTGGGCACCGTGGTGAACGGAGTGTCGATCGGCACCGCGCAGATCAGGGCCACGGCCGAGGGCAAGGAAGCGACCGCCACGATATCGGTGGTCGCGCCGCCTCCGCTGACGCGCGTATGGGAGAGCGCACCGGGCGGCGTCGCCGGTCCCGCCGCCGTGCACGGCGGCAGAATGTACGCGGTGGACATGAACCCGGGGCTGCTCGAGGCGATCGATTCGCGCACGGGTAGCGTCCTCTGGCGAGTGTCGCTGGGCGGCTCGGCGTACTACACGTACCCGGCGGTCGACCGGCTGGGCAACGTCTACGTCGGTGGCCCGGACTACGTTCTCCGCTCCCACACCCCCACCGGAACGGTACGCTGGCAGGTGAACGTGGGGGCCGAGTCCAGAGTGGCCGTATCCGGCGACACGCTCTACGCGGGGACGTCCACCGGAGTCACCGCCTACACGCTGGGCGGCACCCAGCTCTGGAAGACACCAAACCGGCGGGCACCTGCTCGTTCAGGGCGGGCGGATCTACACGCTTGGCGGCGGAGCGATTGTCGCGCTCGACCGTGCCACGGGTGCAATGCTCTGGAGGATCAACCCCGCGACCGAACCGATCATCGCGTCGGGTGCCGTGGGCAGCGATGGGACGTTGTACGTCGGTTCGCTGGACCGTAAGGTGTACGCGATCTCAGCGGCCGGAACCCTCAAGTGGAGTGTGGAGACCGGTGAGATACGCGGGGCACCCGTTGAGTCCAACGGCGTCGTCTACGTGGGCAGCGTGGGCCGCCGCCTCTACGCCCTGGACGCGGCATCGGGAGCCGTCCGCTGGAATGTGGCTGTTCCGTTCGACATCAACGCGGCGCCCGCGGTAGCCGGCGATGGCTCGGTGTACGTGGTTTCCGACCGGGTGTACCGCGTCTCCAGCACCGGAACGATCATCTCCTCGGCCACCGGAGATGCTCGTTCGCACCTGACGATCGACGCGGAAGGGTTCCTCTATCTCTCCGGAACCACCTACACCAAGCTATACGGCAGCGGTGCGGCTGCGGCCGGGTGGTCGCAATTCCAGGGAGATGAGCGGCATTCCGGCACGCGGTGACGCCGTGTGACGGGGGGGAGCTGCTTCCCTTTCGTGATCGCATACAGAGTTCCAGCGACGAAAGCGGCCCGGGCGAGTAGCCTGGGCCGCTTTCGCGACGGTGCGGAAAAAGGGGGATGCCTGGGGCTGCGGCGCGGGCAAGAAGATCACCCGGCGCAAGCGATCACTCCTGTCGAAGCGCCTCCATCGGGCGGACCCGGAGCACCTGGCTCGCCGGGCCGCCCGTAGCCAGCAGCCCGACGGCGATCACGAGTGCCGCGACCATGGGCACGAGCACGTGGCGCTGGCCGCCCATCATTTCACCGCCGCCGAGTCGGTCTACCAGCGTGACGAGGACGGCCCCCACGGCCAGCCCCAGCGCGAGCTGAAGCGCGGCGCGCGAGAAGATCGTCTGCAACACCTGGCGGCGCGATGCACCGAGGGCGAGCCGGATCCCGATCTCCCGATACCGGCGTGTGACGGCGAACGACATCATCGCCGAGATCCCTGCCGCGGAGAGAAGGAGCACGCTCAGCGTCACAAAGCCTACCGCGAAGACGGAGAATCGGGCTCCACGACTTTTGTCGCCGCCGCGAAGCTCGTCCGGGCCGGCGACGGTCATCGGGCGCCCCGGTGCCACCTCTCCGGCGATTTCCCACAGCCCCGGGACGAGGACGTTGGGGTCGATCCCCCGCGTGCGGATGGCGACGGTCACCGGCGCTGCCCCCAGCGCCGTCGGGAGATAGATGGCCGGCTTCTGAAGCTCCGGCTCGCCGCTCGCGTCGTAGAGATCGTCCACCACCCCCACGATCTCGAGCCAGGGGCCTGGCCTGGCGGAGTCGCCCGCTGCGATCGCCGTGCTGCGCACCCGGCGGCCGAGGGCGACTCCGTCCCCGAGGAAGCGACGGACGAAGGAGCGGCTGACGACAGCGGCCGCGCCTTCGGGCGCGTCGCCGGACCCGAACGGCCGCCCCGCCAGCACCTGAGCGCCAAACACATCGAAATAGTTGGGTGCGACACCGGAGGAGAACGCGACGGCAGGTGCCGCGTCCGCCGTCGTCACCCCGCCCTCGACCTCGATGCGCACGGGCTTGCCGGAGCTCGGGGGCGCCGAGGCATACGTCACGCCGAGCACGCCCGGCTCCACGGCGATCCGGCGGATCAGCTCAGCCTGGGTTTCGGCAAAGGACTCGCCCGCCTGCTCCGTGGACGGAGCGGCCAGCGCCTTCCGGGCCGGAGCTACATCCGGCTTGAGCTGGAGCACGAGCATCTCCTCGACCGGGAAGGTGGGCTCGGCGGGCGGCTTCCAATTCCAGGCGATCGCGCTCACGGGCGGGAGCACAGCCACCGCGACCGCGACCTGCACCACGATGAGCGCCGTCCAGGTGCGCCCAAGCTGCAACCCGGTGGCGCCGCCCATCTGGCGGAGTGTGGACTGCAGCCGCTGCCCGGTGGCCGCCAGCGCAGGGACGATGCTGACGATGAAGGCCGCGAGCACGGCGAGACCCATGGCGTACGCGACCGTGGACGCCGGGAGGCCGGACTCGATCCAGTACGGAAGGCCCCCCGTAACGGCAATGGGGGCGATTTGCCGGAACCCGACGTTCGCGATCAGCAGCCCGGCCACCGCCGCGAGCGAGGAGAGCGCGAGCGCCTCCACGAAGAGTTGCGTGACGATGCGCCGGCGGCTCGCGCCCAGCGCCGTGCGGACCGCGATCTCGGCCTGGCGAGATGCCGTCCGGGCGTAGACCAGTGCCGCCACGGTGACCGCGATCGCGGCCAGAACCAGAGCCCCGAAGAGCTGCATCGTCCAGACGATCCAGGCCGGGTACTGGTGCACGTCGAGCACGACCTGGGCGTACGGTCTGACGATCGGGCGGAAGGTGGCGTATGCCGCCGGGAACTCGCGCGCGAGCCGCGCGCTCACGATTCTCAACTCGGCTTCGGCCGCCGCCCTGGAAACCCCTGGGGCGAGCCGGCCGAAGATGGTCACGCGGGGGCCCTCGCCCGGGCCCTGGAGCCCGGCGTCGCTCCGGAGCGCGGTCCAGTAGCCGTGGTTGTACGGGAAGCGGAAGCCCACGGGCATCACACCCACGACTGTGTACGGGGTGCCGTCGAGGCGCACCTCGCGTCCGACGATGCCACGGTCCGCGCCGAAATCCCGCCGCCACTCATCGTGCCCGATCACCATCACGGCCGGAGCTCCTTTGGCCTCATCCGACGCAAGGAGCGGACGGCCGAGGAGCGGCGGCACCCGCGCCACGTCGAATCCCGACGCGGTCATCTCCGCCACTGGTACTCCACCCGCCGTGCCGCCCGGAACGCGCAGGTAGCGATCGGAGTCGCGGAAGGCGGACAGCTGCCGGACGGACCGCTGGCTCCCCCTCCAGGTGACCAGGTCAAAGAGGTTCGTGCACCAGCAGTCGTCGTTCCCCATATCGAGGTAGTCGAGCCCGACGATCCGGTCACCCTCGTCGAGCGGCGGGGCCGAGTAGTAGAACGCCATGAAGCTGAAGAAGACCGTTGCGATGGCAACGCCGACGGCCATCCCGAGCGCGCCGGTCACGGAGAGCGCCGGGTGCTTCGCCAGCATGCGCAGGGCGAGCTTTACGTCGGTCGTCAGCCCGATCGCCGGTGCAAACCAGCGCGCGTCGCGCACCTCTTCCCGGAACCGCTCGCGTCCGCCGAAGGTCAGCACCGCCTGGCGCCTCGCGGCTTCCGGGGTCATTCCGGCGCGGAGGTTCGTCCGCGTCTCCATCTCGAGGTGGAAGGCGAACTCCTCCTCCAGCTCGCGCTCCACCTCTTCCCGGCGGAGGAGCACCCGCAGCCGATTCCGCCATCGCGTGATCCACTCCATGTGGCCCTCTCCCGATCAGGTGGTGCGCAGGATGGTGTCCATCATTCGCACGTACTCCTGCCAGCTCCGCGACTCCTCCCCGAGTGCGCCGCGGCCAGCCGCTGTCAGCTTGTAGTACTTGGCCCGGCGGTTCTCCTCGGTAACGCCCCATTCACTCACCAGCAGCCCACGCTCTTCCAGGCGCTGGAGCGCGGGGTAGAGTGATCCCGCTCCCACGCGCAGCGCGTCGCCAGAGAGCTGCTCCAGCCGGTGTGCGATCGACCACCCGTGCATGGGCTCCAGCGAAAGCGCCTTCAGGATCAGGAGGTCGAGCGTACCACGAAGGATGTCGCTGGATGCGTGCGGTGACATTTGGCTTTCGGAGACTGGTATCGAGTTCCGATACAAATAATCTTCGTTGTATCGAAAGTCAATACCAGCGTGAGCTGGGGCGTGCGTGCCGGGGAATCGGCGGCCGGCGGGCCTGCGACTCAGGCCCACGGCCTCGATGCTCTACTGCCCAGGTGATGCGTTGGGGGATGGCCATCGTACTGCGGCGGGACGATCTCTACCCCGCCAGCGCCACGCCCGGCGGCGCCTGGTCGCGGACGCGGAGGAACTGCGTCCAGATCTCCGGATCGAAGGCGCGCGCGCGCATGCGGTCCATGCGGTCCAGGGCCTCGGGGGCGGGGATGGGGTCGCGGTAGGGGCGCGGGCGGACCATGGTGTCGTACGTGTCCGCCACCGCCACGATGCGCGCCGCCTCGGGGATGCGGAAGTCGCGCAGCGCGCGCGGGTAGCCGGAGCCGTCCCACCGCTCGTGATGGCCGAGGGCGACCACGCGGGCCATCTTCAGCACCGGGTACTCCGCGCGGCCAAAGAGGCGGTACCCCAGCCAGGTGTGCATCCTCAGCACCCGCCGCTCGTCGTCGTTCAGCGGCGTGGGCATCCGGAGGATGGCGCCCGGCACGCCCACCTTCCCCACGTCGTGCAGCGCGGCGGCCACCCGCAGCGTTTCCGCGTGCTCCGGCTGCCACCCCAGCCCTTCGGCGATGCGGAACGACAGGTCGCCCACGCGGCGTGCGTGCGCCTCCCCGGCGTCGTCGGCGATGCCGGCGTAGCGCACCAGCCCCATGACTGCGGCGCTGCGCAGCGCGGGCGGAAGCTCGCCCCCGGGGGAGCGACGGCTCGCCAGCTCGATCTTGCGCGCCAGGGCATAGATCCCGAGCTGCCGGGCCGACTCCGCGCTCGCGTTGGGGGGGAACTCCAGCAACGACATCCGCGTGGATCCGGGGTATCCAGAGGGAGGAACGGAAGGTGGACGCTCGTGCAGAGTGTACGCTTTCCAAGATACTAGATACCCCGCACCCCGGCCCATGGTTTTGCCGCCCCGCTTCACCGCCCGCAGCGGCCCCGCCACCCTCATCTCGCTGGCCGACGCCGAGGCGCGCGCCCCGCTGGCAGCCCTCTTTCGCGCCCTGGCCGCCGACCCGGGCTCCCTGTACCCGCTGGTGTACGTGGGCCCCCTCCCGCGCGGCGAGCTGGTGCGGCGCGAGCTGGAGTCCGCCTGCCGCGAGCGCGGGCTGCGCCTGGGAGGTCCCCGCGAGGAGACGGACGTGGCACTCGCCTCGCTGGCCGACGCGGTGGGGGGCGGATTCGCGGCGCGCCAGACGGTGGTGTGGGGCGCCCTCCCCTTCCACGCCCTCCCGGCGCCGGCCGCGCGGGCGCTGACGGGAGCGCTCCCTTTCGACCCGGCCGACTACGCCGACCTCGCGGCCACCGGGTGGTCGCTGGCCCCGGTGCTGGCGCGCGCCGCCTCCGCGCCGGGGAGGGCGGTGAACCCCGTGATCGTGGAGGGGCATCCTGACACGCTGGGCGTTCTCGCGGCCGAGGCGCGCATGCGGCTGGGCGTGCGCGGCGTGTACCCGGTGGAGGTCGTCTCCGCGACCGACCTGGTGCGCGGCGACCCCGCGGCCGGCGTGGGCGAGGGCGGCGCGGTCGTGGTGCGTGCCGGGCTTCTTGCTGATCCCGCGCAGCGCGCCGCCCTGGTGGAAGCGCTCGCGGCCTGGAGCGCGCGCGGGGTGCAGGCGGTGGTGGTGGGCGAGCGGGCTACGCGCGAAAGCCTCCTGGCCGAGCGCGGGTGGAACCGGATCGCCGCCCGCGCCGCCTTCGTGATGGCGGCCGACGAGCTGGGCTTGGACGACGAGGACGATGCCGCCTGGCCCGCCCTGGCCGACCTCCTCCCTGGCCACCCGCCACTCTCGCCGGAGGTGGAGGCGCCCGCGTTCCCCCTTCGCGCCTTCAACCTGCGCGACGTGCTGGAGATCGCCGACGCGCGGCGCGAGAGCGGCACCATCCTCGTCTACGCCGCCGACCGGCTGGGGTGGATCGAGGTGGCGGAGGGGACGGCCGTGGATGCGGCGCGGCTGGGTGATCCGGAGGGCGCCGCGCCCGCCGGCCTCCTCAGCGCGCGCGTGCAGGAGATGGGGACGTGGGACGACGGCACCGTCGTCGTGGTCTCCGGCCCGATGCTGCCGCGCGCCGGCATCGGACTCTCCACGCTGGCGTACGATCTGACGCGCCTGGCGGACGAGCGGGCCGCGGGCCGGACCCCCACGCTCGACCCGCGGGTCACCGGGCGCGCTCCGCTCCCGCCACACCACGTCGCGAACGCCCTCATCGCGCGCGGCCTGGTGCGCCCCGCCCTGGTCCTCCTGCGCGCCGCGGAGGAGGGGCCGGGGTGGGGCGCCGAGGACGACGTCCTCCTCGCGATGCTCCTGGCCACCGACGAGCCGCAGGGCGCCAGCCTGCGGCTGCGGCGAGCCATCTTCCGCCTCGCCGCGGCCCCCAACGACCCCGCCACCGGCGCCCTCCAGCGCGACGCGACCCTCGCCGCGCTCATCCTGGAGGTGCGCGGACGCCAGATGAGGCCCGCCGCCGCCTGGGAAACGGTGGAGCGCTGGCTGGACGGCGCCGGCGCCGGCTGGGTGGACAGCGAGCGCCGCGCCGCCGCCGTCGCCGAACTCGCCCTGCGCGCCGGCCGCGCGGACAGCGCCGCGTACTTCCTCCAGGGCGTCGCCCACTACGCCGGCGCCGACCACCCCCTGGTCCGCACCCTCGCCAAACATATACCCGTTGGGGCGTGATTCATCACGCCCACCCTCTCCCTTCCTCGACCCGCGCCTTCCGCACCGATCCCGCCACCTGTGCGGATTCCGGGTGCCAATGCCGGCGCGCACGAGCCGGCTTCAGCCGCCTTCCCGTGGTTCCAGCCGGGGGCTTCAGCCCCCGGTGGTTTCATTTCATCCCCCGGTGATTTCGGCGCCGGACCCCGGCGAGCCCGATCCACGATCCGGGGTATCTACAAGGGAGGACCCATCCACGGTTCCGCCCTCGCTCCTTCCCACCCCCCTCGCGCCGTGTACGACACCGAGGAGCTCCTTCCCCCCCGCCGCCCCGCGCCGCCGCCGCACGTGACCCCCCTGTGGGTGGTCGCGGCGCTGACCGTCGCGGCGCTGGGCGTCGCGCTGGGCGCCGCCGTGCCGCGCAACGAAGCCGCCGCGGTGCCGCCGGTCCGTAAGGTCGCCGCGCGCCCGCAGCCGCCGCGCGCAGCCGCACCCGCCGCCGCACCCCCGAAGCCGGCGGCTGCGCCGCCCGCCGTGCAGACGCCGCCGGGCTGGATGGATCTCGGTCCGGTGGAGCCGGGGCGCAGCTACGCACCCGTCGGCGGTCCGACGACGCTGGACGAGCCGGCGCTCGCTCCGGCTCCGAGCCTCCCCGTCGTGCCCGAGCCCCCGGCCACCGGCGTCAGCTCCGGGGCCGCGCCGCTTGCCATGCCGTCGGCCCCTATGCCGCCCGCGCCCGCCGCCGCCGCGCCCGAAGAGGAGGAAGTCGCGCCCGCGCCGAGGGTGCGCCGCTCGCCCGCCGGATTGATCCGCGCGACCAGGGCGGCGGAGCTTCCGCTGCTGGCGGTGAGGCGGGGGAGCGGGAGGATCGTCTTCCACGAGATCGCGCCCGGCGGCACCGCTGGCGCGGAGCTGGAAGGCGAGTGGGCGGTGGTGGGAAGATGCGGACAGCGGCTGCGGCTGGACCTGGCGCAGCCCGCGCGCAACGCGGGCGCTCCCCGCGGTGTGGGCGTGGATGTGTCCTCGTCTGGCGAGTGGGAGTCCGCCGTCGCCGTGCCCGCACAGGGCTGCTCCGCCGGGCGCATCCTCACCCCCCGCCGCGCGTCCGGCGTGGAGCGGAGCCGCTTCGCCACTGCCGCCGGGGGATTCGCACCCGACGAGCTGCAGCAGGTAGCCTCCACCGAGGGCGCGGCGTGGCTCGTGTTCGCGGGCCGCGGAAAGGGCCGCGCGGTGGTGATGCTCTTCCAGGACGGCGCCTGGCGCGAGGTGTGGTCGCGCGAGGCGGACGGCACGCAGGAAATCGCCGCCGTGCTGCGGCGCGGCGGCGCCTGGGAAGGACTGTTCGTAACCCTGCGCGGCGGAAGCCCGCACACCCTCCAGCGCGTCCGCGTCTCCGACGGCGGCGCCCTCCCCGACGCACCCGCGCCGCTCGGCGGCTGAAGCCATGCGCACGTCGATCTGGATCGCCACGCTGGCCCTGCTAGGTGCGTGCGTCCCGCCCCCGGCTCTCCCGCGCACCACGCGCGTGGCCCCGCCCCCGCGCACCTGGACGGAGCGCGACCTGAACGCGCCGCGCGGACCCGCTGTCCTCCCGCCCCGCGACAGCGTCGCCAGCCGCCGGCCGGTGCAGGGCGGCTACCCCGACGATCCTGCGACGCAGGTGTTCGCCAGCGCCGTCGCGCGTCCGCCGGAGTCGTACCGCCCCACCACCGAGGCCGGGCGGACGCTGCGCATCACGGAGATCCCCGCGGCGCGCATCCTCGCCGTCCTTGCCGTGCTAGACGCGGTCCCGCTGCGCACTGGCGTCTGGCCGTCGGCGGCGCGGGTGGTGGAGCACGACACGCTGGGCGCGCTGATCGCCACCAACACTGTTTCCCTCGCCTCTCTGGGCTCGGAGGTCGTATGCGCCGGCACCTGGCCGCGTGAGGTACCGGTGCGGATGGAGGCGTATGTGGCGGTGGAGCGCGGAGCGATGACGGTGACCCCGCGCATCTCGGTGAGCCGCTCCGCGGCGGCTTCCGCGGAGCCGGTGTGCCAGGTCGGCGTGGTCGGGCAGGACCGCATCACCGCCTTTGCCTTCGACGTGGCCGCCGCGCTCCGGCAGGCCGCGCGCATGGGGATGGCGGTGCCGATCCGGCCCCGCCCGTGACCTCCGTACTGCGGTTCGCGGCTGCCGTCGCGATCGTCGGGGGCGCGCTGTGGGCGTACGGCCCCGGCGCAGATGGAGCGGCCGCGGCGGTGTGCGGGCTCCTCCTCCTCGTGCTCTCGCTGCACGACGCAGAGACGCGCGAGCTGCCGCTGCGCTACACGCTGGGCGGGATCGCGGCGGCGCTCCTCTGGGCCGCGCTTCGCATGGGCCCCGCCGATGCCGCGACCCGCGCGCTCGCGGCGGCCGGCGTAGCGGTCGGGCTGTGGGCGCTCGCGAAGAGCGTCGGCGCGCTCGCCGGGCGCGAGGTGATGGGCGAGGGCGACGCGCTCCTCCTCGCGTTCCTCGCGATCGTGGTCGGGTTCGGCCGGATCGACACGCTGCTGGCCGCGGCGGTGACGCTGGCGCTGGCCGTCTTCGCCGCGCGCCTGCTGCCGGCGGCGTGGCGTGGGCCGGCGGTGGGGGTGGCGGCATGCCTGGCGGCGGCGGCGTTCCTGGCCGGCGGATGGGCACGGCTCGCTGCCCTGGCGCTCCCGCTCGCCGCCGTCTGGCCGCGCCGGCACCAGGTTGCCGAGCCCCTCCCTTTCGGGCCGATGCTGGCCGCGGGTGCCGTCCTCGCCCTTTTTGCGCCGGCCGCGGCGCCGTTATTCCCCTGGCCGCATCACGCGGCGGCCCTTCACGCACCCCTCTTCCCGAATCCCTCGCGATGAAGCTCCTTCTCTGCATCCCAGCCGCGCTGCTGATGGCCTCCGCGGCCCTGGCGCAGCGCCCGGTGGCGTCCGGCACGACGGCGGCGCTCGGCGGCACCGGCGCCACCGAAGCCCGGCGCGCCGACGCCCTCCTCTTCAATCCCGCGCTCCTGGGGATCTGGGACGGCGGCCCCGGCGCGTCGCAGTCGTGCCTCTCGTTCGACCTGGCGCGGCTCCCGTCGGAGGGTACCTTCGACGGGTCGGTGCGCCTGGGGCTGATCGGCGGCGAGATCGGCAAGGGGAGCCGCTACCGCCAGTACTCGGGCCCGCTGGCGAACGGGAGCTCGTACCCCGGCGCGCTGGGCGGCGTCACCTGGGGCGCCTTCCAGAACCGCGACTTTGCCCTTTCCGTTTCCACCCATTTCGCCTCGTACGCGGACATCCCCCCGGCCATCCGCGAGGCGCTCGGCGCGGGTGAGGCGGAGAGTCCGGCAACGGGTGAGAGCGGACGTAGCGTGGCCACCGTGCTCGCTATCGGGCGCGCGCTGCCGCTGGGTACGCTTCCCGGCGTCGGGCCCATGTGGATCGGAGCCACGGGGAAGGGGTGGTACCTTCACACGCACGCCCGCGGCGCCTTCGTCTCCGATGCGCCGGGCACCGAAGTGTACCGCGAGACCATCTTCCGCGGCGTCCCCGGCTACGGAGTGGACGTGGGAATCGCCGCCGCGCCCGGTCCGGTGCGCCTGGCCGTTTCGCTGAGCAACGCTTTCGCGGGGACGGTGCGCCCCGGATCCGGCCCGCGCGAGCGCACCGTCTCCATCGTGCAGGACCCCGACGGCGGGGCGACGGTCACCGAGGCCCTGGGTCCGGAGATCGGCTTCGACGACCTGGGGACGCCCCCGTTCGCCGCCGCCAACGAGGCATGGGAGGGCGCGTACTTCCCCTCCGTCCTGCGCGCGGGCGCCGCGTGGGACGCGGATTTCGGCACCGTGGCGGTGGCGGCGAGCGAGGTACTCCGCCAGGGCGGGCTGGAGGCGGAGGGGAGCACGGACCGCTTCACCGCCTCCTTTCGCGGCACACCGCGGCTGCCGCTCCGTGCGTCGTACGGTTGGGGCGAGGGGGCGCGGAGCTACGCAGTGGGCTTCGATGCCGGCTCGTGCGCGCGCCGCTGGACGCTGGGCGTAGCTCGGCGTGAGGGGCCGGAAGGCACGTCGATGGGCGTCTCCGCCTCGCTCCGGCTGATGGACCACGCCTGCACGCAGGGGCGCTGATCCGCGCACCCCCACTTTGCGCGCCGTACCGGGGGTATACGTGCGTGCCGGCGGCTCCGTGACCCGGCGCCCGGCAATCGACCCAACACATGCTGAACTTCATGTCGCACGATCCCACGGACGGAGCGGGAGGCGGAGCGTTTGCTCCCGACAACGCCCGGCAGATGATCGAGACCGCGTCGGCCTTCGCCCAGCGCGAGATGCTCCCCGAGGCCCGCCAGGCGCTGCAGCGTGCGCGGAGCGCCCTTTCGCAGCGCAGCGACGTGGGCCCGGCGCACTGGTGCAACGCCTGTTTGGTGGCGCTGGAGATCGCGGCGCGCGGCGGCGACGTTCAGGGGATGGAGGCTGAGGCCGCGCAGCTCCGCTCCCTCTCCGGTGGCGGCCAGTACTGGTCCGAGCAGGCCCGCGCGCGCATCGGCAAGAGCTCGGGCCGCGTGGACCCCGCGCGCCTGGACCGCGTCTTCGCCGTCCTCGCCGGCGATGCCGTTCCGTGCTTCGCCCCCCCGCCCGCCGCCGAGCCGCCCGCGCTCCGCGTCCCGGACGCCCGACCGCCCGCACCGGAAGGCACCGGCCGCGGCCTGATCGCCCCCACGCCACGCACTGCCGCTCCGGTTGAAGATCATCCCGTATCGGCTCCACCGGTCGAAGCTCCGTCCTCAGAAGTACTCGCGGCGCCCACATCGGCCGCCCCCGGGCTCCCACCACGGGAGGATGCTCCGGCGAGCATCGCCGGTGCCACCGCTCCAGTTCCGCCCGAACCCACAGCGACGGCTGCCATCCCGGATGCACAGGAAGCAGCCGCGTCGACAACCGCTGCGAGCATCCCCGCCGCTTCTCCGGTTTTACCCCCCGCAGCCAGTCCGGCCGCCGCGCCTGCCGAACGGTACGCACCGGTGCCATCCGCGCCGTCCCTCATCGAGCCGCGCGCGAACGAGCCCGCGCCGGGGCGGGTGTATCCGGGCGCGGCGTGGAGCGGTGCCGCCTGGATGGGCTCCGCGGAGCAAGACCCGCCCGCGGACCGGCTGCCGGCGGAGAGCATCTCCACCTCGGCGCACCGGGACGACGCCTGCTTCCAGGCAGCGTGCCACGACGAGTGGATGGAGCGGCTGGCCGAGATGGCGGACGTGGCCGACGACGACCTGCCGCTGATCTTCGTGCACGATGGCACGGGCCCGATCGACGCGCGGCTGCGCGTGACACCGGACCGCACCGACGCCAAGGAGCTGCTGCGCTCCTTTGTGGACCACATGACCCGCTGGCGCGACGACGTGAGCGACGAGGAAGCGGAGAACTTCTACGATCTCGGCACGAGCTTCCTGGAAATGGAGCAGTGGGAGAGCGCGGTGAAAGTGTTCGACCAGGCCATGCGCAACCCCGGCACGCGCGTCGCCGCTGCGGAGGGGTACCTCAAGGCGCTGATGGGGATGGGCGACCATCACGCGGCGTTCGGCGCGGCGGGGATGGCGCTCAGCAACCTCGCGGACGCCGGCGAGCCGCTTTCCGGCATCCTATTCCTCCGCGGCCAGGCCGCCGAGGAGATCGGCGACCCGCGCGAGGCGCGCCGCTGCTACGGCGAGGCGCTGCGCATCGACCGCTTTTACGCCGACGCCCGCGGCCGCCTGGCCGCACTGGGGGAGTGACGTGGGCACCGCGCACACCCCGCTCCCCGCCTCCTTCTCGCGCTTTCTCTCCGACGCGGAGCGATGGGCCGCCGAGGGAGACCGCGACCGCTCGCAGCGGGTCCTCGCGCTCGCCGCGGACCTGGCGACGCCGGCGCGCGTTCCCGCCGTCCTCCTCGCCTGGCACGCCACGGGCGACTTTCCGCCTCCACGCGCGGCGGCGTCCGCAACCGCACTGCCCGCCGCGCCGGTGGTGATCGCGGAGCTGGACCCCGCCGGCCTCCCCATCCCCGACTTCCCCACCGCGCCGCCAACGGTGGACCTCGGCGCGCCGCGCGGGATGGCGCCCACACCCCTGCCGCTCCCGGCCGAACTCCCGCCGCAGCACGCCGCGCCCGGGCCACTGCCGCTCCTGGAGCACCGCTCCGGCGGGGTGCTCAAGGGGATCGTGGCCATGGCGCTCGTCGCGGGCGCGGTGTGGATGTACCTCCCGGCCGGGATGAAGGCATCCTTTCCCGCCCCCATCCCCGGCGTCGCCCTCCCCGCGCGCGGCGGCTCGGTGGCGGACGCCGAGGACGTGCTGCGCGGCGGCGATGCGGAACGCGCGCTGGAGATCGCCCGCACCCTCCCCGCCGTGGGCGAGGACGCGCCGCGCGGCCACCTGGTGCGCGGTCAGGCCCTGCTCGCCACCGGCGACACGGCGGGCGCCGTCGATGCGCTCGCCGCCGCCGCCCGTGGCGACAACCGCGGCACCGTCGCCTGGGCCGCCGCCAAAGCGCTCGCCCGCATTCCCGGCCGCGAAGCCCCCGCCGCCGAAGCCTACCTCCTGGCCTTCGCCGCCGGCCACACCGAAGCGCGCGCCGAGACGGTCGCCCGCGCCCAGGAGCTCGCCGGCCGCCCCGACCGCGCCCGCCGCGTCCGCGAACAGGCCGTGGCGAAATAGCCAACTCCAGCCGCACCCTCCGGCGCCACGCAACCCGCACGGCGCCTCGGAGTGCATCCTTGTCCAAAACCCAACGCTAGGTTATTCTCGTGCCAACGTGCTTCGCGTCGGCAGCTTCTCGTTCCGCATCTACACGCAGGATCACGCGCCCCCGCACGTCCACGCGTACAATGCCGATGGGCGCTGCAAGGTCGACATCGGCACAGGTCAGGTTTCCAAGGTATTGGGGATGAAGAGCCCCGATGCGAAAGAGGCCTCCAGTATCGTGCAGGCGCACAGAGCACTACTCACCCTGAAGTGGGAGCAGATCCATGGCTAGGCGGCCGAACGGGTACCACGAACCCACAGATGAGGAAATCGAGGAAGCTCGGGAGCGAGCGACACGGGAAGCGCTCATCGAGCCCCGCGCGGCGTCCGCCCGCTACGATGCGGAGACGGGTCGCATCCTCGTCGAGCTCACGAACGGATGCCTGTTCGGTTTCGTCCCTACCGAACGGGATCTGCTGACGACCGCCACGCCGGAGCAGCTCGCGGCCGTCGAGGTGGACCTCGGAGGTGAGGGGCTTCACTGGGAGGAGATCGATGCCGACGTTTCGCTACCCGGCCTCATCGCCCATCGCCTGAACCTGGCCGCGTGGGCGCCGAAGTTCATGGGCCAGCGCACCAGCGAAGCCAAGTCCGCCGCCGCCCGCGCGAACGGCGCAAAGGGCGGCCGGCCGAAGCGTGACGCGGCGTAGACTCGCCCGATTTTCTCGGTCTATGAAGAGGGGGAACACTCCCTGCATCCCGTGTAAGTATGGTTGTGGTTTCGTGAAAGCGAACGTACAATGCCGGTGTGCGCCGGACCGTGTTCTCCGATGCGCACCTATCCGCACTTCCCCAGATTGAGAGACGCCGTATGGCTACAGTTCTGGGACGCGAAGAGATAGTGCAGTTAGGGCTCCCCGCGTTCGACTCTGTCGAGAGGCTGGATCGCCGGGCTCGTGAGACATTTTCCAAGGTTCCGCTGGATCTGCCCCTGGATACGGACCCATTCCAGATTCTACAGGGATCGGTTCGGGCTCTTGATCAATGGCGAGCTCTTGCCGGCATAGCGGAGGCTGTAAGCGCCTCTGGAGCCCGGACCTTCGGGGAAGTCTTCGAGCAATTTGATGACATCATCAACAGAGCACAGCTGCTCACGCGGATCGATCCGCTCGCTGTCTTCCTCTCCGATGATAAAATCGTGGCGGCAGCGAAACGGGCACAACACCAGCCGAAGCCGGATGAAAACTTTCCGCTGGCAGTGACGCCAGTGTTCGTACGAGCCGTAAGCTCTTTGCTCGAGTTCTGCCCGATCGAAGAGCTCGTTGTACTCGGCGAGCAACTGGGACACCCGGATCTTGGCCATCGGTGTCGCCTGTCTTTTGACTGGCTTCGTGCGTTCGTGCGTCGCCAAACCCCAGGTGAACAGGAGACGCTGCACATTCTGGGACGAGCTTACGCGGAACGACGCCTGACGCTGGATGATGCGGCGCACCTCCTATCTATGCCGCGCACTGATGCGGTCGCCTGGCTGGAGGAATACGGTTATGCCAGAGATCTCGACGCGGGAGCTCTGACGCCGGACGAAAGATCCGCGCGGTATGCACGCATGCGACAGGACCGCGTAGCGCGCAAGGGCGAACCGGCTTTCGATCAGCAGTTGGTGACCCGGGATGTCATCGCTAGCCAGCGGATCGAAGGGGTTGACGCACGGTTATGGCTGCAACCGGGCGTGTAGGGGTTCCGCAGGGCGATCCTGAACGAACGTACACACCGGACGAGGAGGCTCGCCTCACGAGAAACCTTCATGCGCTGCTTACCGGCGTGCATGGAGGGTTATTCTCGTCGTATCCGGTGAACCTCACGCTGCTTGAAGCTCTGCACCGGAACATATTTCGTGAGGTGCGATCACATGCTGGGCGTTCACGCTCCTCTGATTTCGGAAGTGAGTACCTGATCTTCGGCCCACACCGATCAGAGCACCGGGACACCGTATGGCAGAGTGTTGGGAAGCTGTTCGACGCCTTTGAGAGGGAACTCGCGAGCATCGAATCTGCTCCCGATGATGAAAGGTATGAGCGCCACGCCCTCCGGTTGGCGCTGAAGATCCATGCGGATCTGATCCAGATCCACCCGTTCGAAGATGGCAACGGTCGTTCCGGGCGGGCGATGATGAATGTCGTTTTGGTACGATTGGGCCTCCGACCACTGGCTATCGAACTGCCGAAGCAGGAATATCTTGCCGCGCTAAACCATTACTACAGGATGGGGAACCTGGATCCACTTGAGGATCTCGCCCTCAGAGTATACGACCTTCCTGATGGTTGATCCGGCGACGGGAAGAACATTGAGGCCCCTCCCTGGTGTTGGGATGGGCCTCAATTGCTTGCGAAGATCGATTCAGCCTCCTCTTACAGCGACAGCTCCCACGGCCGCGTGCCCGGCTGGCGGCCGCGGTCCAGGGCGTCGCGCATCAGGATCTCGTGGCAGTTGACCTCGGGCTCGCCGGGGGCGGGGCGGCGCTGCACGTACTCGCCGTCCGGCCGCAGCTCCCACGCTAGGCGGTTGTCGTTGAGCGAGAAGTGGAGGATCTCGACGATGCGGTCGCGCAGCGCGGGGTCGAGCACCGGCACCAGCACCTCCACCCGCTCGTTCAGGTTGCGCTCCCGCCAGTCCGCGCTCCCGATGAAGATCTCCGGATCGCCGTCGTTGTTGAAGAAGAAGACGCGGTCGTGCTCCAGGAAGCGCCCCACGATGCTCACCATGCGGATGTTCTCGCTGTACCCCGGGAGCCCGGGACGGAGCCGGGTGTGTCCGCGTACGATCAGGTCGATGCGCACGCCGGCCTGAGAGGCGCGGTACAGCTCCTGGATGATCCCCGCGTCGTCCAGCGCATTCATCTTGGCGATGATGCGCCCGGAGCCGCGCGCCCGCTGGAAGTGGATCTCGCGCTCGATGCGCTCCACGAACGTGCGCCGCATGTCGCGCGGGGCCACCACCAGGCGGTCGTACTGCTGGTCCGGCGCGTACCCGGTGAGGAAGTGGAAGAGGTTCACCAGGTCGTTGCCGATCTCGGGGTTGCAGGTCAGCACCCCCAGGTCGCTGTACAACCGCGAGGTGCGGGCGTGGTAATTCCCCGTCCCCACGTGGCAGTAGGTGCGCGGCCGGCCGCCCTCGTCGCGCACCACCAGCAGCACCTTGCTGTGCGTCTTGAGCCCCACCAGCCCGTAGGTGACGTGCACCCCCGCGTCCTCCAGGATCTCGGCGAGCTGGATGTTGTTCTGCTCGTCGAAGCGGGCCGTCACCTCGATCAGCACCGCCACCTGCTTCCCCCGTTCGGCCGCGTGCAGCAGCGCCCTCACCACCGGCGAGTCCACGCCGGTGCGGTAGAGCGTCTGCTTGATGGCCACCACGTGCGGGTCGTCGGCCGATTCGTCGAGGAGGCGCAGGACGCTGGAGGTGAACGACTCGTACGGGTGGTGCACCAGCACGTCCCCGCGCCGGATCACGGCGAAGATGTTCTTCTCCTCCTCCGTCTCCCCCTCGTGGCGAAAGGGCTCGGGAACCACCGGCTCCCACGCCTCGTACCGGAGCGCCGGCAGATCGAGATCGGCCAGCTGCGCGCAGTCCGCCAGGTCGATCAGCCCGTCACTCTCGTACACCTCCTCCGGCTGCACCTCAAGCTCGCGCACCAGCAGCCCGCGCACCTCCAGCGGCATGTGCCGGTCCACCTCCAGCCGCACCGCCGGGGCGAAGCGCCGCTCGCGCAGCTCCTCGGAGATCATCGAGAGGAGGTCTTCCGCCTCGTCGTCGTCGCGCGCCACGTCGGCGTTGCGGGTGACGCGGAAGGCATCCACCGACACCACCTCCATCCCGCGGAAGAGCGTGGCCGCGTTGGCCTGGATCACGTCCTCCACGGGGACGAAGTGGAAGCGGTGCTCGGAGTGCGGAACGGGGATCCAGCGCCCCGTGCTCGTGGGGACCTTGATGCGCGCGAAGTGCATGGTGCTGCGCGCCCGGTGGCGTAGCAGGACCGCCAGCGACAGGCTGAGATTGGAGATGAAGGGGAACGGGTGCCCCGGGTCCACGGCGAGCGGGGTGAGCACGGGGTAGAACTGCTCGCGGAAGAAGAGGTCCAGCCCCGCGCGCTGCCGCTCGTCCAGCTCGGTGTAGCGCGACACCATCACCCCCGCCTCGCTGCGCAGGAGGGGGACCAGCTCGCGCTCCCAGATGGCGCTCATGGCCGCGTACATCACCAGCCCCGCGTCGGCGATCAGCTGGAGCTGCTCGCCGGGGGTGCGCCCGTCCAGCGACAGCGTCTGCACCCCGGCCGCGATCTGGCGCCGGAGCCCGCCGACGCGCTTCTGGAAGAACTCGTCGAGGTTGCTGGAGGTGATCGCCAGGAAACGCACGCGCTCCAGGAGCGGAACGCGCGGGTCGGTGGCCTGGTGGAGCACGCGCCAGTTGAAGTCCAGCAGCCCCAGCTCGCGGTTGAAGTAGAGCGAGGGGTGGTCCAGCTCCGCCCCGTCCGGCACGTCGCGCGGCGACACGGCGCGCGGCACCCGCCGCAGCGGCTGGCGCGGCGGCACGGGTGGCGGCGGCGCCTCCGGGATGGGCGCGTCGGCGATGAAGGCGGTGCTTTCCTCTGCGTGCATGATCGGGGTGGGGCGGGGATGACGCGGATCGGACTCAACCCAATCGACGCGGAGATGCGTGTTTGCGCAATCTTTGATCCGCCTTCCAAACCCATCCTTTCCTGTCATCCTGAGGGAGCCGCGTTGACCGGGCTCGGCGGCACCCGCCGAGCTACTGCGGCGACCAAAGGATTTACCCAGAGCGGCGCCGGGGCTCGCGCGTCACGCGGCCCCCTCAGAACGCGCAGTAGATCCTTTGCTCCGCGCCACACCATGGAGACGGGACAAGGACCGAGAAGCGCGTCGCTCAGGATGACAGGGGGTTGAGGGATGTCGCGTTTCGCGAGCCGGCTTCAGCCGCCTTCCCGTGGTTCCAGCCGGGGGCTTCAGCCCCCGGTGCTTCCGGCGATCTCGCCCCCGGCGCCGCCGGTGCCCGCCGCTGGCGGCGGCGCGAGGGTGCCGCGGAGGACGCGGGCCCAGAGCTCGTCGTGGTCCAGGGGGCCGGTGGGGCGGGATTCGGAGGGGAGGGAGGTGGAGCGGGCGTCGTCGTTCAGCGCGCGCAGGGCGCGGGCGATGTCGTGGCGCAGGAAGCCGTCGTCCGCGGCCTCGAACATCCAGGTGAGCTGCTGGGCGGCCATCGCGTCCTGCCCGGCGGCGCGGGCGGCGGCGGCGTACTCGCCCACGAGCTGGCGCGCCTCCATCGTCCGCCCGCCGGACATGGCGAGCCACGCCAGCGTGCACCGCGCCCGCACCGCCTCCGGCTGGATGCTGAGGATGGTGTGGCAGAGCGCCGCCGCGCGGGAAGCCTCGCCCAGCTCCAGGTGCAGGTTCACGGCGCGCCCGTACCAGCCGAGTGCCCGCCGCCGCTCGCCCATGCTGGCGCACAGGTCGCCCGCGTGCTTCAGCAGCACCGACTGGTTGCGCGGCGAGGTCCCCGCCAGCCGCCGCTCGATGGCGTCCAGCTCCCGCTGAAGCTCTTCCGGAGCACCCGGAGCGTCGACCTGTCGCAAGCTTCCCGCTCCTGGAAGGGGGGTCCGTTCACCACCGAGAGCCGTGCAAGGCGCATTGGGGCGAGCCGCGCCGCAAGCACCATCCGTAATATGACCGATTTCGTCTTCGCTGCCAATGCACGACGCGCCGCCCGGTCCGCGGGCGGCGCGTTGAGGTGCCGCATCCAGCCGTGGTGCTTACCGCGTGGCGTACTCCGGCTCGGCAGTCTTCGCGGCCGGCGCGGGACGCCCGGAGCTCACGGCGGCGGTGCGCTCGCGGCCAAAGAGGTTGTCCAGCGCCAGCGCGCCGGAGCCGGTCAAAAAGAGCGCGGCGTTCGCCACCAGCAGCGTGAGCGCGAACTCGTACCCCTCGGGGAGGAAGAAGCCCTTGGACCCGTGCACCGTCGCGATCGCGCCGACCATCGTCGCGGCGATCAGCGGCGTCACGAACCGGGTGAAGAGCCCCGCGACGAGCAGCGCGCCGCCCAGCAACTCGACCGCCGTCACCAGCAGCGCGCTGGCGTACGCGAACGGGATCCCCATCGAGCCGAAGAAGCCGGCCACGCCGTCGATCCCCATCACGAACAGCTTCTGCCCGCCGTGCATCACGAAGACGAGCCCCACGATCACCCGCAGAAGGGTGATGCCGTACTGCGCCTGCGTGTTCGCCTGAGTGTTCATCGGAGCCTCTCGATTTGATGTTCCCGCGGACGCAAGTTGTTCGTCCTGCGGCATGTCGTTGTAACGGGTACTATTCCGCGAATCAGGCGGGCGATGCGTCACGCGCCTCCTCCAGCAGCTCGATCAGCGTGCGGAGCCGGTCGTCGCCCATGTGGCGGAGGAGCTTCGTGTGCAGCTCGTCCACCGGCGCGTCGAGCGGGGCGATGGTGCCCGCACCGTCCGCGGTGATCCGCGTCCACACCACGCGGCGGTCTTCGGTGCAGCGCCACCGCTCCACCAGCCCGCGCCGCTCCAGCCGGTCCAGCAGGCGGGTGACGTCCGGGTCGCGGGTGATCATCCGCTCGCCGATCTCCCCCGCGGTGAGCCCGGCCTTCCCGGCCCCGCGCAGGATGCGGAGAACGTTGTACTGCGTCTGCGTGAGGTCGTGCTCCTTGAGGAGCTCGGCCATCGACTGCGACAGCACGTTGGCGGTGCGCTGCACGTTCAGGAACGCCTCTTCCTCCAGGCTCCCGATCGGCTTCGTCTGCTGGATCTCCGACTGGATGCGCCCCGCCATCGTCCCTCCCGCGTCGCTGTTCCCGCTCTCCCTACACAACAATAGTCGTTGTCACGGATACTGTCAACGGCCGGGTTTGCTTCATACAAAAACAGCGGAGGCGCGGATCTCTCCGCGCCCCCCTTGGCGTGAGCCCCCCGTTCCTACCGCGACGGCTCGCCCGTGGTGCGGTACACGCGCCCGTCCAACACGACCGCCACCCGCTCGCCGAGCGAGAAGAAGCGCGCCAGCGCTGGAGTGCGGCGGAGCAGGTCGAAGTACTCGTCGCTCCCGAAGCGCAGCGTGGTCTCGGGGAGGCGCGTCTCCGGCTTCAGCTCGGAATCGGTCCACACGCCCGCGCGCAGGTAGAAGGTCTTGCCGCCCACGTGCCGCACCGCGCCGCCATCCGCGCTGTTGACGGCCACTCCTTCCAGGCTGAGCACCTCCTGCTGCGCCCGCGCCCTCTTGCTCTGCTGCACCGCACCGGCACCCGTCACCACGATGGCCGGCGGAGCCTCCATCACGGCGGGCGGGGGCGGGGGAGGCGGGGGAGGGGACATCGGCACCGAGGCCTCGACGCCCCGCGCGACCCCGCCGGCCTGCCCCTGTCCCGAGAAGTCACCCGGGCGGGGAGGGTTCGGCGGGGGCACCAGCTCCTGCATGCCGCGCACGACTGGAGGCCGCTCGCCCGCGCCGGGCTCCAGCGCCAGGAAGGAGGTGTACGGCGTCACGATGCCGTGCCGCGTTCCCAGCTCCACCACCTCGTCGCGCAGCTCGCGGCTCTCGCCGTTGGTGCGGATCTGCTCCATCAGCCACCCCACGCGCCGCGTAGCCCACAGCCGCGGGAGGAAGTCGTGCTCCTCCGCGCGCAGCGGGAAGCGGAGCCCCGGGTACGCGAACGTGTGCGTGGGCGATGCGTTTCCGCTGAGCCGCAGCGTCACGTCCCGCAGCTCGCGCTCGTTGCGGTAGCGGCCCACCAGCGCCAGTTGCGTCCCGCGAAAGAGGTCCGGGAGGGCGCGCGGATACACCAGGTCCGTCCGCACCCCGCCCATGTCCAGCGCCACGTTGCTGAGGACGGGGTGGTTCACCTTGTCAAAGAACGACGACACCTTTGCCTCCAGATCCTCGCGCGGCTCCACGTACTCCGCGGTCCCGCCGTTCTCCGCCGCCACGCGGTCCAGCAGGCGCGTGTTGACGTCGTATCCCACGCCAAAGGTGAAGACGCGCACCCCGTCCACACGCGTGCGGCGGGCGTTCTCCACGATCCGGTCCGCGTCCGTCTCGCCCACCGTCGGGATGCCGTCCGTGAGGAAGACGAGCAGCCGCGTCCTGCCGCCGCGCTCCCGCGGGAACTGGGCGAGGGCCTCGGTCAGGGCATCGTTGATGTTGGTGCCGCCCACCGCGCGCAGGCCTTCCACGAAAGCGATCCCGCGCTCCCGCCCCGCGCGGTCCGCCGCGATCAAACCCGTCTCCATCCGGCGCGTCTCGCCCGCGAAGGAGATCACGTTGAACCGATCCTGCGGCCGCAGCCCGCGCACGCCGAAGAGGAGGGCGCGGCGGGCCTTCTCCATCTTGTCCTCGTCCTGCATGGAGCCGGACGTGTCCAGCACGTACACCACGTCCTTGGCCGCGTACTCCCGCTGCGTCGCGTCGTCGCGCGGGGAGAGGAGGAGGAGGAAGTAGCCGTCCTTTCCCGGTTCGCGGTAGGTGAAGAGCGAGAGCCCCACGTCGCGGTCCGCCAGCCCGTAGAAGAGCTGGAAGTCGCGCCGCTCGGCCCCGCGCCCCGATTCCCAGGTGGCCACCGCGCGCCGGCCGCCGGCCTCGCGGCGCACGTCGACCGCGTGGCTGGGCGAGTACACGGTGCGCAGCGACGACGGCGCGCGCACCTCCACCCGCCCCGAAAGCCGCTCCACCGGCGCCGCGTTGCGCCCGATGCCGAGCGGGTAGCGGTAGCCGACGCTCCCGTTCTCCGCCCTTAGCACCTGCGTGTACGTCAGCTCCAGCTTCTTGGTGGAGCGGGGGTTGATGGGGAAGATGCTGGCCTGGAAGAGGTTCTCGCCCGCATACTCCAGCAGCCCCGGATCGCGGCGGCGGCGCACGATGGAGTCGTAGATGCGCCTCGCCTCCTCGCGCGGCCGCACCTCGCCGGCCAGGCGCCGGTCGCCGTCCCAGATGGCGAACTCCGTAACCGAGGCGGAGGTGGGGATCGGAAAGAAGTACGTCCCCTCCAGTGTCGCGCCCGTCTCGTTGCGGAAGACCTGCGTGACGTGCGTGGTCGCCACCTGCCCCTCGATCTTCACGTCCAGCGTCACCGATTCGATGGGGAGCGCGTTGGGGAGCGGGATCCCGCACTCCACGCGGCACCGGTCGGGCACGATGATCCCCTGCGCCGGCAGCGTGGCGGCCGACGCGAGGATGGAGAGCAGTGCCAGGACGAGGCGGGTTTGCATAAAGATCCGGGGCGGGAGGGGAGGGAAAGTGCGTTAGTGCGTGAGTGCGTTAGTGCGTTCCTGATGTGTGAGACGAAACAGGGGCGAGGACTTGCACACCTCCATCCGCCAACACTCCCCCCTCTTTGTCATCCTGAGTGACGCGCTGCACCGTACTTGCCCGTGCGGCGCGGAGCGAAGGATCTACTGCGCGTTCCGAGGGATTGGCCGCGACGCGTGATGCCCGGCCCAGCGCCGGCTAGATTCTTCGGTCGCCGCAGTAGCGCGGAGTGACCCGCAAATGCCGTGGTGGGCGGGCTCCCTCAGAGTGACAGGGGAAGGGGGGCTGCGTGTCGCGCGAGGAGCAAGCACGGGCAGCCACGTGGGGCGGCCCCTACCTGGATCCGGCGTTGGGCAGACACCCGCGGCCCTCTTCAAGCCCCAAGTCCCCTCTCCCACGGCTGTTTGTGGGAGAGGGTGGCAGCTGTAAGCTGCCGGGTGAGGGCCCGCTGAAACGAGCGGGACGGACATTTTTTGACGCGCCGACCCAACGCACGGTCACGGCGCGGTGTACAGCAGAACGCGTCCCCGAACCCGTCCCGGAGCACATATGCGCAGCATCGTACTCATTGCCCTCGTTCCCGCTCTCTTCGCCGCGAGCGGCGCGGATGCGCAGGCGCGCCCCACGCGCGAGGACACGGCGCGCGCGGTGCACCTGCTGGAGCGGGCCACTTGGGGCGTGCGCCGCGCCGAGCTCGCCGAGGTGCTGCGGACGGGAACGGACGCATGGCTGGAGCGGCAGCTTCACCCGGAGCGCATCGAAGACGCGTCCATGCCGCGGCGCCTCGCCCGCTTTCCCGCCGCCAACGCGACCCCAGCACAGCTCCTGCGCGACTACCCGCGGCGGCAGGCCACGCCCCGCGATTCCATGGCACGCCCCGCGGCAGGCGACCGAACGACCATGCGGCGTGACTCCATGGCGCGTCCGGCCGCCCGCGACACGGCGGCCGCGCGCCGGCGGCAGGGGACGATGGCGCCGGCGCGCATCCTGGCAGACCTCGCGGGAGCCCGCCTGCAGCGCGCAGTCTACACGGAGCGGCAGCTGGAAGACGTGATGGCCGACTTCTGGTTCAACCACTTCAACGTCTTCTTTGGCAAGGGCGCCGACCGCTACCTGGTGGGCGACTACGAGCGCGCGGCGATCCGCCCGCACGTCTTCGGGCGCTTCCGCGACCTGCTGGGCGCCACCGCGGCGCACCCGGCCATGCTGGTGTACCTGGACAACGCCCGCAGCACCGTCGCCGATTCCGCGACGGCGTTGATGACCGGCCGCCGCCCACGCGGCATCAACGAGAACTACGCGCGCGAGCTGCTGGAGCTCCACACGCTGGGCGTGAACGGCGGCTACACGCAGCGCGACGTGGGCGAGGTGGCGCGCGCCTTCACCGGCTGGACGGTGGCCAACGCGGGGTACGGCGCGCGGCGCCAGCGGGGCGAGCCGCGCTTCATCTTCCGCCGCGCCCTGCACGACGCGGAGGCCAAGACGGTGCTCGGCCGCCCGCTCGCCCCCGGCCGCGGGATCGAGGACGGCACCGAGGTTCTCGACCTGCTCGCCCGCCACCCGGCCACGGCGCGCCACATCGCGCGCAAGCTGGCCGGGCGCTTCGTGGCCGACGACCCGCCGCAGCGCCTGGTGGACGAGCTGGCGGCGGTCTTTACCCGCACCGATGGCGACCTGCGCGCGGTGACGAGGGCGCTCTTCCGGTCGCCGGAGTTCGCGCGGGCGCGGGGCACCAAGACGCGCACCCCGTTCGAGTTCGTCGCCGGCACCCTGCGCGCCACCGAGGCCGAAGTCCGCCCCTCGCGCGAGCTGCTCCAGACGCTGCGCCAGCTCGGCCACCTTCCGTACGCGGCCACGCCGCCCACCGGCTACATCCACGACTCCGCCGAGTGGACCAGCGGCGGCGCCATGCTCGCGCGGATGAACTTCGCGCTGGCCCTGTCGCGCGGCGAGGTGCAGGGGGTGCGGATCGACCCCGCGCGCCTCCTCGCGAACGCACCGACCGACCCCGCCACGGAACTCGCCCGTGTCCTCCTTCCCGCGCGCGAGACGGGAACCCTCGTCCGCGCCGTGGCCGAGGACGCCGCACGCCTGCCGGACGCGGAAGCGCGCACGGCCCGCGCGCTGGCGCTGATCCTGGGCTCACCCGCCTTCCAGCGGCACTGACCGGAGCGAAAACGATGCACGGCAAACCGATCGGACGGCGCGCCTTCGTCAAGGGCGGCGCGCTGGCGCTCCTGGCGCTGGGGCTCCCGCCGGAGTTCATCACCCGCTCGCTCCTGGCGCAGACGCGCGCCCGGCGCAAGACGCTCATCTGCATCTTCCAGCGCGGCGCGGCGGACGGGCTGAGCATGGTGGTGCCCTTTGGAGATCCGGCGTACGGGCGCTCGCGGCGCTCCATCGCCATCGCCGCGCCCACGCGCGGGGCGGGCGGCGCGCTGGAGCTGGACGGCTTCTTTGGGCTGCACCCGGCGCTGGCGCCGCTCCACGAGCTGTGGGGGCGGCGGGAGATGGCGGTGGTGCACGCGGCCGGCTCGCCCAGCACGACGCGCTCGCACTTCCAGGCGCAGGACATCATGGAGACCGCCGACCCCCGCGGCCGCGCGCGCGACGGGTGGCTGAACCGCGCCCTGGGCACCGACGGGCGCACCCTGCGCGATGCCGGCGCCCACGCCGCGCACCACGCCGCGGGCCAGGTTACGATGGAGCCCGGGGCCGCCGCCCTGCGCGCGATCGCAATGGGCGCCGAGCTCCCCCTCTCGCTGCGCGGCTCCAACCCCTCCCTCGCGGTCGGCGACCTGGACCGCTTCGGACTGGCGGGCGGGCGCGACCCGGCGCTCGCGGAAGCCTATGCGCGCGTCTACCGCACCGAGGGCGGCGATGCCGTGGCGGGCGCGGCGGACGAGGGCCTGGAGGCCGCGAAGCTCCTGCGCCGCATCAACCCGTCGCAGTACCAGCCGCGCAACGGCGCCGCCTACCCCGCGGGAGAGTTCGGGCGCTCGCTGCGCCAGATCGCTCAGCTCATCAAGGCCGATGCGGGTGTGGAAGTCGCCTTCGCGGACCTGGGCGGGTGGGGACACCCACGTGGCGCAGGGCGGCGCGGACGGCCAGCTCGCCCGCCGCCTCGGCGAGCTGGGGCGCGGCATCAAGGCGCTCTACGACGACCTGGGCGACCGCATGGACGACGTGGTGATCCTCACCATGAGCGAGTTCGGGCGCACCGTGGCCGAGAACGGCACCGGCGGCACCGACCACGGCCACGCCAACTGCATGCTCCTGATGGGCGGGAGCGTCGCGGGCGGCCAGGTGCGCGGCGAGTGGCCCGGGCTGCAGCCGGAGCAGCTCCACGAGGGGCGCGACCTGCGCGTAACCACCGACTTCCGCGACGTCTTCGCGGAGGTGGCGGGGAAGCACCTGGGGGCCACGCAGCTCGAGCGCGTCTTCCCCGGCCACACGGTCGACCCGCGGCGGTTCCGCGGGGTGCTGCGCTGAACGACGAAGGCCCCCGCGAGGTTCGCGGGGGCCTTCGCTCTATTGGACCGGGCCGGATGAACCTACGGTGCGCCCTGCGTGGCCCGCTCCGCCTCCGCCTTCATGGCGGGGAGCGCCTGCGCGTGGTCCGCGTACTCGATCACGTCCTTGCGCGCCTTCTCGGCCTCGAAGGCGGCCAGGAAGCGGCGGAAGAGCGAGACCGACGCCGCCGTGTCGCCGCGCCCCTGCGCCGCCTGCGCTCCGGTAAAGAGCCCAAAGAGGTGCTTCGGGTTGGTGCTCAGTATGGTGTCCGACTGCGCGCGCGCCGCGTCGAGATTCCCGCCCACCAGGTGCAGCACGGCCAGATGATAGCGCCCGTCGCTGTCCAGCGGGCGGGCCCGGTCGTACGCGGCCACCGCCATGGGGAGGAACTGCCTCGCCGTCGCGCTGTCGCCGCTGGACACGTTCTGCATCACGCGGTTGAAGAGCCGGTCCGCTGCCTCGCGCGGGGTCATGCTCGCCAGGTCCACCGTGCCGGGATTTCCGGCGGCGGGCGCGCCGGACGGAACCGGTCCGGGCGCCTGGGGCGCAGCCGCGACGGCCTGCACGGGAGCGGCGGGCGCCTCGCTGTCGTTGTTGATGATCAGCGTGGCCACCAGCGCCAGCATCGCCGCGCCGGTCAACGCCCAGGGAAGGATGGGTGCTCGCCGCGCGGCCCCGGCGGGTGCCACCGCGGGGGTGCCGCACTCGTTGCAGAAGCGGGCCCCGGCCGGAAGCGGGTTGCCGCACTCGCGGCAGGCGGCGTTGACGGCCGCGCCGCACGCATTGCAGAAACGTCCCGACGCCGCGGCGCCACAGGACGGACAGGTCTCGGTCATCAGTCAGAGCAGCCGGTACGAGGGAAGGGCGTAAACCGCAAATCTACCCTGCGCACCAACTTCCCTCAAGCGCCGCCTTTGTGTGGCCCATCGGCAGGATCTGCTTGCGGGGGGCCGCGCGAACCGTATACTGCACATCATCCCGCCACAAACGCTCCCCACTCGCAGGCCGCACGATGGAAGCGACGCTCTCTCCCGCTCCGCCCGCCGATGCGCCCCTGCGCTATCCGACGGTCCGCAACTACATCGGCGGCGAGTTCGTGGAGGGCCACGGCGAGCTGCTGGGCGTCTTCAACCCAGCGGACGGAAGCGTCATCTCGCGCGTCCCTCTTTCGAGCGCCGGGGCGGTGAACGATGCGGTGCGGGCGGCCCGCGCGGCGTTCCCCGGCTGGGCCGCGACGCCCATCAAGGAGCGGGTGCAGATCTTCTTCCGCTACCGCGCCCTGCTGGAGCGCGATCTGGACGAGCTGAGCCGCCTCATCGTGGAGGAGCACGGCAAGGTCTACGAGGAGGCCAAGGCGGAGGTGCTCAAGGCCATCGAGCTGACGGAGTTCGCCTGCTCGCTTCCGCAGATCACGGCCGGGGAGATCATGGAGGTGAGCCGCGGGGTGGAGTGCCGGGTGGACCGGTATCCGCTGGGCGTGGTGGCCTCCATCGTCCCGTTCAACTTCCCCAGCATGGTGCCGCACTGGTCGATCCCCAACGCCATCGCGCTGGGCAACTGCATGGTGCTGAAGCCATCGGAGATGGTGCCGCTCTCCGCGGGGCGCATCGCGGAGCTGCTGGCGGAGGCGGGGCTCCCGGCAGGCGTGTTCAACGTGGTGAACGGCGGGCGCGAGGTGGTGGAAGCCCTCTGCGACCATCCCGAGATCGAGGCGGTCTCCTTCGTGGGGTCCACGCGGGTGGCTCAGGCGGTGTACCGGCGCGGCACCGCCAACCTGAAGCGCGTGCTGGCGCTGGGCGGGGCCAAGAACCACATCATCCTCATGCCCGACGCCGACCCCGAGATGGCCTCCAGCAACATCGCCGCGTCGATGGCGGGGTGCACGGGGCAGCGGTGCATGGCCGCGTCGGTGCTCGTCGCGGTGTCGCACACCGACGCCATCCTGGACCGCATGGTGGAGCACGCCCGGCAGGCGGTGGCGGGGGAGACCCTGGGCCCCGTCATCTCCGCCGAGGCCAAGGCGCGGATCGAGCGCTACATCACCGAAGCGGAGGAGGCGGGCGCGCGCGTGCTGCTGGACGGCCGCGACCCGGCTGTCCCCGCCGGGCACGAGGGCGGCTTCTACGTGGGCGCAACCGTCATCGACCACGTGACGCCGGAGATGGGCATCGCGCGCGAGGAGGTGTTCGGCCCGGTGCTCGCCATCATCCGCGCCCCCGATGTGGACCGTGCGCTGGAGATCGAGAACCAGTCCCCGTACGGCAACGCCGCCTCCGTCTTCACCGAGAGCGGCGGCCTGGCCCGCTACGTCGCCGAACGGGCCAGCGCGGGGATGGTGGGCGTGAACGTGGGCGTCCCGGTGCCGCGCGAGCCCTTTGGCTTCGGTGGCTGGAACGACTCGCGCTTCGGCGTCGGCGACCTGACCGGCCGCAGCTCCATTGAGTTCTGGACGCGCTCCAAGAAGACGACGACCAAGTGGAACCGCGAGGCGGGCACCAACTGGATGTCCTGACATCGCAACAGATTGCCTCACACAGAGCCACAGAGGAAACGGCAAGAAGGGGAAGGGTCTCCGTGACCCTCCGTGCCCTTTTCTTTCCCCTCTGCGTCTCTGTGTGAAATTGCTGTTCTTCCCGAACCCCGACCCGCAATGTCCGATCTGCTGACCGCCGCGCTGGAGATGCCCGCGTTCGATTACACGCCACGGCCGTACACCGGGCCCCCGCGGGAGGAGGTGCTGGCGATGCGGCGGGAGTACGCGAACCCGGCGCTGTTCACGCTGTACCGCGATCCGCTGATGATCGTAGAGGGAAAGATGCAGTACCTCTTTGACGAGACGGGGCGCCGCTACCTGGACATGTTCGCCGGCATCGTCACCGTGTCGTGCGGGCACTGCCATCCGCGCATCGTCCAGCGGATGCGGGAGCAGATGGAGACGCTCCAGCACGCCACCACCATCTACCTGCACCCGGGGATGCCGGCGCTGGCGAAGAAGCTGGCCAGCAAGATGCCGCCGGGGCTCGACGTCACCTACTTCGTCAACAGCGGGAGCGACGCGAACGACCTGGCCATCACCATGGCCCGGCTGTACACGGGGAACACGGACGTCATCGCCGTGCGCAACGCCTACCACGGCGGCTCGCCCTCGGCGATGGGGCTGACCTCGCACCACACCTGGAAGTTCCCGATCCCGCAGAACACCGGCGTGCACCACGCCATGTGCCCCGACCCCTACCGCGCCGGCGACCCGCAAAATCCGGAAGAGGTCGCGCGCCGCGCCGCCGAGGACGTCCGGGAGACGATCCGCTACTCCACCCCCGGCCGCATCGCCGCCTTCATCTCCGAGCCGATCCAGGGCGTCGGCGGCGCCACCACCGGCGCCAGCAACTACCTGCGCGAGGCGTACGCGGTTGTGCGCGAGCACGGCGGACTGTGCATCGCCGACGAGGTGCAGACCGGGTTCGGGCGCACGGGCGACCACTACTGGGGATTCCAGAACTTCGGCGTCGTCCCTGACATCGTGACGATGGCCAAGGGGATCGGCAACGGCGCCCCGCTCGCCGCCGTCACCACCACGCGCGAGATCGCGGCGACGCTGGCTCAGCGCACCCACTTCAACACCTTTGGCGGCAACCCGGTGTCGATGGCGGCCGGGCTGGCGGTGCTGGACACGATCGACGAGGAGGGGCTCCAGGAAAACTGCCGCGTCGTGGGCGGCCGCCTGCTGGCCGGCCTTCGCGAGCTCCAGGCCCGCCATCCGCTCGTCGGCGACGTGCGCGGGATGGGGCTGATGCTGGGCGTCGAGCTGGTAACCGACCGCGCCACCCGCGCTCCCGCCAGGGAGGCGACCCTCCGCGTCCTGGAAGAAGCGCGCGAGATGGGCGTCCTCCTCGGCAAGGGTGGCCTCGACGGCAACGTCCTGCGCATCAAGCCCCCCATGTGCATCACGGCAGACGATGCGGACTTCGCGCTGGACGTGCTGGATCGGGCATTGAAGTGCGTGAGTGCGTAAGTGCGCTCAGGACTTGTCATCCTGAGGGAGCCGCCCACCACGAGCCCCGCCGTGCACCCCATAGCCGTGCGGCGACCAAAGGATCTAGTTGGCGAGGCAAGAGGACGGCGCGCCACGGCGGTCCCCTCGGCACGCGCAGTAGATCCTTCGCTCCGCGCCATGGTTCGCAGGAACGCACAGGACGGCGAAGCGCGTCGCTCAGGATGACAAACGAAATGGGGGATGTCCCCCGGTCCAAACGCACTCACGCACTGCCTTTCCCCTTCAACCACCTCCATCCATGACCCGCACCCTCCTTACGATCATCGCCATCCTCGCCGCGGCGCCGCTCGGCGGGCAGACACGGGCGCGCGACCTGGGGGTGCCGTTCGACGGCACGCCGGGGCCGCTGAACGCCATCACCGACGTCGCGGGGCTGGAGGTCGGGCACACGACGCTGATCTCGGGGGCGGGGCGGCTGCGGGTGGGGACGGGGCCGGTGCGCACGGGCGTGACGGCCATTCTGCCGCGCGGCAAGCGCAGCTCGGACCCCGTCTTCGCCGCCTGGTTCTCGCTCAACGGCAACGGCGAGATGACCGGCACGACGTGGCTCCAGGAGAGCGGCCTCCTCGAAGGGCCGATCGCGATCACCAACACGCACAGCGTGGGCGTGGTGCGCGACGCGATCCTCCAGTGGCAGGTGCGCCGCCCCGGGCTCCAGCCCTGGGGGCTCCCGGTCGTCGCCGAGACGTACGGCGGGGGCCTCAACGACATCAACGGCTTCCACGTGAAGCCCGAGCACGTGCTGCGGGCGCTCACCGGCGCGGCGCCCGGCCGGGTGGCCGAGGGGAACGTCGGCGGCGGGACGGGGATGCGGTGCCACGGCTTCAAGGGCGGCATCGGCTCGTCGTCGCGGCGGCTGACGGCGGAGCAGGGCGGCTACACGGTGGG
>DASVQP010000058.1 GCA_036389135.1 Longimicrobium sp. | reverse complement strand
CGCCACGTGGTTCATCAACAACGAGCCGCTGACGTTCCAGAACCGCCGCTTCGTCAAGTACGGCCTGCCGCGCGTGCTCGGCGTCAACGAGGTCACTCGTGTGGGCGAGTTCCAGGGCGTGTCGCTCTTCGCCGAGACGGGCCAGACCCGTCCGGACGTGGTGTACGTCCCGGTCCGTCCCGGCTGCGAGTTCCAGCCGTACCAGGTCGAGATCAAGACCGGCAGCGTCCGCGGCGAGTAATCGCCCAGGCCTGACGGACTGGACCTGAGGTGAAGGTCGGGGGGGTGCCATGGCGGCGCCCCCCCGATCTTTTCATGGTACCTCCGGTGACGTAGCTTGCGCGCCCGTACCGGCCTCCTCCTTGTGTCGGCGGGGCCGGTATCATCATCCAGGAGCGAGCGAGAGGGACGTGCAGACGAGCGATGCGGAAGCGCTGAAGCGGGCCGCGGCAGAGCGCGCCGCGGAGTGGATCGAGGATGGGATGGTGCTGGGGCTGGGAACCGGCTCCACCGTGCGCCACCTGCTGGACGTGATCGCGGAGCGCCGCGCGGGGGGAGAGTGGGGCGGCATCGTGGGGGTCCCCACCTCCGAGGACACCGCGCGGCGGGCGGAGCGGCTCGGCATCCCCCTCGCCACGCTGGCGGAGCGCGGGCGCCTGGACCTCACCATCGACGGCGCGGACGAGGTGGACCCCCAGCTGCGCCTGATCAAGGGACTGGGTGGGGCGCTCCTCCGCGAAAAGGTGGTGGCGTCGGTCTCCGCGCGGCTGGTGATCGTGGCGGACGACTCCAAGGTGGTGGAGCGGCTGGGGACGCGCGCTCCCCTCCCGGTGGAGGTGGACCCCTTCGCGGCGGCGATCCTCCCCGATTTCCTCCGCTACCTGGGCGCGGAGCCCGCGCTGCGCCGCGGCGACGGCGGCGGGCCAATGACGACGGACGGCGGGCACCACATCCTGGACTGCCGCTTCCCGGACGGCATCGCCGATCCGGAAGCGCTGGAGGCTGCGCTCCTGGGGCGGCCGGGGGTGCTGGAGACGGGGCTCTTCCTGGGGATGGCGACGGCGGCGGTGATCGCCGCGCCGGGCGGGGTGCGGGTGCTGGGGGAGGGCGCATGAGCCGCGTCAAGATCGCGCCCTCCATCCTTTCCGCCGACTTCACGCGGCTGGGTGACCAGATTCGCGAGGCGGAGGACGCCGGTGCCGAGTGGATTCACGTGGACGTGATGGACGGGCACTTCGTCCCCAACATCACCATCGGTCCGCTGGTGGCGGCCGCCGCGCGCCGCGCCGCGAAAGGAGTGATCGACGTCCACCTGATGATCGAGCACCCCGAGCGCTACCTGGAGGCCTTCGCCGAGGCGGGGGCGGACTTCCTGACGGTGCACGTGGAGGCGGCCCCCCACCTGCACCGCACCGTGCAGCGCATCCGCGAGCTGGGGATGAAGCCGGGCGTCACGCTGAACCCCGCCACCCCCGCCGAGTCGCTCTCCGAGATCCTGCCGTACGTGGACCTCGTGCTGGTGATGTCGGTGAATCCCGGCTTCGGCGGACAGTCGTACATCCCCACCAGCACCACAAAGATTGCCCGGCTGCGCCGCATGCTGGACGAGGGCGGGCACGGACACGTGGAGCTGGAGGTGGATGGCGGCGTGACGGCGGAGACGGTGGGGGAGGTGGTCCGCGCCGGCGCGACGGCGGTGGTGGCGGGGTCGGCGGTGTACAACGCGCGCGCCACCGTGGCGGAGAACGTGGCGCGTCTCCGCGCGGCGATCGAGGCGGCGGAGGGGGCGCGCTGAACGGGGCACTCCACGGGGGGTGGAGTCCGTATTATCTTGTGGGCGGCCCGGGTGGTGAAATCGGTAAACACAGGGCACTTAAAATGCCCCGCCCAACGGCTTGCGGGTTCGAGTCCCGCCCCGGGCACTCCGCGCGAAGCCCCGCCTGTCAACGGCGGGGCTTCGCTGTTGGGAGCAGCGTGCACGGGTCTGGGCGCCGGTTCGCGATGCGGTGGTCGAGGCGGGAGCGGGGGAGGGCAGACACGTGGGTCTGCCCCTCGCGGTGCTGTGCGGAGGAGCCGGCGCCGGTGCCGCATCGGGCACGGGCGCGATAAATCGCGCCCCTACGGAATCTGTGCGCAGCGAGCAGATGTGTGCGTACGCCCCTCCCCCAGGCAGTTATTGGGGGAGGGGCCGCGAGGTGACGAGCGGGGGAGGGGGCCCCCGGGCTCGCGGCTGCGGCGCCGCATGCGTATCTTGCCAGCCACGGCGGCGCCACCCCAGGCGCGGCGCAACGGCACCCGGACCGGATCGGCGGGCGATGGCGGAGGAGAACGGCCTGCACACAGGCGAAGTGGACGGCGAGGTGGCCGAGGCGGCCGTCGCCGAAGCCCAGACGCTGGGCGAAGAGGACCGCTGGGACGAAGCGCACTCCCTCCTCCTGGTCACCCTGGAGGAGCAGGGGGAGAGCGCCCTCCTCCTCTGCTGGGCCGGGATCGCCTCGCAGCGGCTGGGGAACGAGAGCGAGGCGTACGACTTCTTTCGCCGCGCCCTGGCGCTGCAGCCGGAAGACCCGTTCATCCTGGCCGCGGCCGGGAGCGGCGTGGCGATCTTTGACGACCCGGACGCGGAGAGCGCGCTGCGCATGGCCGCACTCACCTCGCCCGACTTCCCCTTTGCGCGCGCGGCGTACGGCGCGTATCTGGCGCGCGAGGGGCTCTTCGCCGAGGCGGTGGGGGAGCTGGAGGCGGCGCGCGCGCTGGCGCTCGAGGACGCGGAGGTGCACGCCGACCTTGGGATGGCGTACCTGCTGGCCGGGCGGGCGGACGACGGGATCGCATCGCTGGAGGAGGCGCTCGCCCTGCGCGCGGACGACGCATGGCTGCGCGGCGTGTACGGCCTGGCGCTCGTGGAGGCGCGGCGCACCGAGGAGGGCGCGGAGCAGCTCCACCGCGCCGCCGCCGAACGCGTTGAGGACGTCGAACTCCAGATCCTCTCCGCCCTCTCGGCGGCGGGGGAGGGGTGGCAGAACGAGGCGTGGAACGCGCTTGCCCGCGCGCAGGACGCGGCCGACGCCAGCGACCATGAGATGATCCAGGAGGTGGAGGACGCGCTGGAGGGCGGCGAAGAGGACGCCGTGGTGCTGCGCGACGACCTGGGCCCGTCGCTCCTCCGCGAGCGGCTCGTGCAGCGCGCGTGAGCACTCTTCCCGATCCGCAGGGCGCCCCCGCACCGCCGCCCGAGCCCGAGCCGCAGGACCCGCCACAGAGGAAGCGGCGGTGGCCCGTGCGCATGGCCGGCGGCATGGTGCGGCTGCTCATCCTGGGCGTCGCGCTGTGGGCGCTCACCGTGGCCGCCATTCACCTGTACGGCCGGCGCGACGAGGCCCGTCGCGTGGACGCCATCGTGGTGCTGGGCGCGGCGCAGTACGACGGCCGCCCCTCTCCCGTGCTGCGCGCGCGGCTGGACCACGCGGTCGCGCTGTACCGCCGCGGCATGGCGCCGGTGGTCATCATGACCGGCGGCGTGGGCCCCGGCGACACGGTAAGCGAGGCGGTCGCCAGCCAGCGCTACGCGGTGAAGCAGGGCATCCCGGCCGGCGCCATCCTCACGGAGCGCACGGGGCTCACCACGCTGCAGTCGATGGACGGCGTGGCGAGGCTGATGCGTGCCCGCGGGCTGCGGCGCGCCGTTCTGGTGAGCGACCCTTTCCACATGCTGCGGCTGAAGCTGATGGCGATCCGCGTGGGGATCCGCGGCTTCACATCGCCTACTCCCGACAGCCCCATCTCGCGCAGCCGCTCCGCGGAGCGGCGCTTCCTGATCCGCGAGAGCTTCGGGCTTCCCGCCGCGCTTCTCGGCATCCGGTGAAGCGCGGAACCCAACCCGGTGAACGGATGCAGATCCCGATCGAGCGATTCTCCCTGGACAACGGCCTGCGCGTGGTCTTTTCCGAAGACCACACCAACGCCGTGGTCGCGGTGAACCTGTGGTACAACGTGGGGAGCCGGAACGAGGCGGCCGGCAGCACCGGGCTTGCCCACCTCTTCGAGCACATGATGTTCCAGGGCTCGCAGAACGTGCCAGACACGCAGCACATCGCCCACGTGGAGCGGGCGGGCGGCAGCGTGAACGGCTCCACCTGGCTGGACCGCACCAACTACTACGAGACGCTTCCCGCGCACCAGCTGGAGCTTGCGCTCTGGCTGGAGAGCGACCGCATGGGCTTTTTCCTTCCCGCGCTCACGCAGGAGAAGCTGGACAACCAGCGCGACGTGGTGAAGAACGAGCGGCGCGAGCGGGTGGACAACCAGCCGTACGGCGACTGGGACGAGCGCATGCAGGCGATGCTCTACCCGCCGAGCCACCCGTACCACCACTCGGTAATCGGGAGCATGGCGGATCTGGACGCCGCTTCGCTGGATGACGTGAAGCGCTTCTTCAGCACCTACTACGCGCCTGACAACGCCGTGCTCTCCATCGTGGGCGACTTCGACGCGGCGGAGGCGCGGCGGCTGGTGGAGCGCTACTTCGGCCCCATCCCGCGCGGCCCCGGGCTGCCGCCGCTGCCGGGCGAGCCGCAACTGGATCCGTTCATGGTGGGGCGCGAGGTGCGCGACACGGTGGAGGGTGACTTCGCGCTCGCCCGCGTCTACCTGGCGTACCGCATCCCGCCGTTCGGGTCGGAGGAGTTCTACGCCGCCGACGTCCTCACGGAGGTGCTCTCGTCGGGGAAGTCGAGCCGGATGTACCGCGACCTGGTGCGGGACCGGCGCATCGCCCGGGCGGCATCGGCCTTCTGCCTCCCCATCGTGACGGGCGCCGCCTCGCTGATGGTGCGCGGGATCTCGCCCCCCGGCGGCGACCCGGCGGCGCTGGAGGCCGCCATCCTGGAGCAGCTCGAAGCCGTGGCGAAGGAGGGTCCGTCGGCCGCGGAGCTGGAGCGCGCACTTACGGGGCTGGAAGCGCGCAACATGCTGGAGCTGCAGCGGGTGGCCGAGCGCGCCGACCGTCTCTCGATGCTCACCACCCTCTTCGACCAGCCGGAGCGGATCAACACCGAGCTGGACCGCTACCGCGCCATCACATCCGAGCACGTGCGTGCGCTGGCCGAACGGTACCTGCACGCGGACAATCGCGTCGTCCTCACCTACCTGCCGCGCGCGGCGCAGGCGGTGGCCGCGTGAGCGGGGTGGACGGTCGGGCGCACGCGCCCACGCCGGGCCCGGTGCGCCCCTTCCACTTTCCCGCCGTGGAGCGCACGGCGCTCGCCAACGGGCTGGAGGTGGTGGTGGCCGAGACGCGCCGCTTCCCCGTGGTGACGCTGGAGCTGGTGGCCAACGCAGGCGGCACCGCCGAGGAGGATGCCACCGCCGGCGTCGCCACCCTCACCGCGAGTCTGCTGGAGTCGGGCGCGGGGGAGCGCACGGCGGACCAGATCGCGGAGACGGCGGACGACCTCGGCATCACGCTGGACAGCACCACCGGGTGGGACGTGGCGCAGTGCGGCTTCACGTCGCTCCACGCGCGCCTGGAGCAGGGGCTGGAGCTCCTGGCGGACATGGTGCGCCGCCCCACCTTTCCCGACGCGGAGGTGGAGCGGCTGCGCGTGGAGCGGCTGGGCACCCTGGCGCACCGCCGCACCGACCCCTCCGCGCTCGCCACGGAGATCTTCAGCCGCTACACCTACGCCGCGAACACTCCCTTCGCGCGCGCCCTGGGCGGCACCTCCACGACGGTGAGCGCGCTGGCGCGCGAGCAGGTGGCCGCCTTCCACGCCGCGCGCTACGCCCCCGCGGGAAGCGCGCTGGTGGGCGCGGGCGACGTGGGGCTGGACGAGCTGGCGGCGCTGGCGGAGCGCTTCTTCGGCGACTGGAAGGGGGAGAGCCTCCCCGCCGCCGTCCCCACGGTCACGCCGCGCAGCGAGCAGGCGACGGTGGTGGTGGCGCACCGCCCGGGCGCGGTGCAGAGCGAGATCCGGCTGGGGCACGTGGGAGTGGAGCGCGGCGCGCCGGACTACACCCACATCACGGTGATGAACTCCATCCTGGGCGGCTCCTTCTCGTCGCGGCTCAACATGAACCTGCGCGAGCGACGCGGCTACACGTACGGCGTCAGCACGCTCTGGACGGCGCGGCGGCAGCGGGGCGCCTTCTACGCCTCCACCGCCGTGCAGACCGAGGTCACGGCGCACGCGGTGGAGGAGATCCTGCGCGAGATCCGCGGCATGCGCGAGGCCGAGGTGTCGCCCGGCGAGCTTCGCGACGCGCGCGACTACCTGGCCGGCGTCTTTCCGCTGACCGTGGAGACCACCACCGGTGTGGCGGCACGGCTGTCCGGGCTGGTGACGTACGGCCTCCCCACAGATCATTACCAGGGCCACCGCGAGCGCATCCTGTCGGTGACCGCGGACGAGGTGCTGCAGGCGGCGCGCAGGCGGCTCCACCCGGAGCGCGCCGTCATCGTAGTGGCCGGCGACGCGGACCAGGTGCGGGCTCCGCTGGAGGCGCTGGGGATCGGCCCGGTGGAGGTGGTGGACCCCGCCGAGGTGCTTGACTGACCGTTTCAAACGTTCGTTAGCTTGTAGTTAGGGCGCTGCTCAGCCGGTTGAGCGGCGCCCCTTCTTTGGACATCTTCAACGTGCGGAAACCGATGAGCGACTCCACTCCCCCGGCCGGCGCGGCGGGGATGATCTCGCGAAGGCCGGTCCACAAGGGGCGCATCGTGGACCTGGGGGTGGACACCGTCCGCTTTCCGGACGGCTCCACGGGAGAGCTGGAGCTGATCCGGCACTCCGGCGCCGCGGCGGTCCTCCCCGTCCTCAGCGACCCGGCGGGCGGCGACCCGCAGATCGTCCTGATCCGGCAGTACCGCTACGCCACCGGCGGCTACCTCTACGAGGTGCCGGCCGGGCGCCCGGACCGGCCGGGCGAGCCCTGGGAGGAGTGCGCGAGACGCGAGCTCCGCGAAGAGACGGGGCTCACCGCCGGCTCCATCCGCTTCCTCACCACCATCTGGACCACGCCGGGCTTCACGGACGAGCAGATCCACCTCTACCTGGCCACCGGCCTCACGGCGGGCGAGACGGAGTTCGACCCCGACGAGTTCATGGAGACGGTGCCCCTCCCCATGTCCGAAGCGCTGCGCATGGTGCGCGACGGTGAGATCACCGACGGAAAGACCATCTGCACCCTTCTCTACGCGGCGGGGTTCGTGATGGGGATGTAAGCCGGCGGGCGGGGAGGGCCGGTGTCCAGAGTCTGCACGCGGTGTCCTCGAACGGAGACAGGCCGGCGGGAGCGCCCGAGCGGCGCCGCGAGCGGAAAACCCAGCAGGCAAGCGGCTTTGCGGCTGTATTCAGAGGGATGCGGAACGGGGCACGTCCCCTGCCTTTCTCTGATGTGCAGCCCAGCCAAACCCAACCCGAAGCAGTTCCCTGGAAGGGGGTTCCCATGATAGACGTCTTCGCCCGCGCACCCAAAGAAGCCGACCCCGCGTCGGCCCGCGGGGCGCTCAAGCAGCTCGACGACAGCGGCGTAGTGGCCGCCTTTCTGGACGGAGAGAAGCGCGCCTTCGGCGAGCTGGTGGAGCGCTACCAGACCCGGCTGCTGAACTTCGTATACCGCACCACCGGCGACCGCGAGCGCGCGGAAGACCTGGTGCAGGAGACGTTCATCCGGGTGTACCGGCACCTGCACCGCTTCGACCAGAGCAAGAAGTTCTCGACCTGGGTCTACACGATCGCGTCGAACCTGGCGAAGAACGAGCTGCGCAACCGTTCGCGCAACCCGCTGGTGCTCTTTCAGACGATCAAGAAGAACTGGGACGCCGACTCGCGGCCGCTGGAGTGGGAGGACAACACCTACCGCCCGGACGACCTCTTCCGGAAGCGCCACCTCAAGAGCATGGTGGAGAACACGGTGGACCAGCTCCCGGAGCATCACCGCACGGTCTTCATCCTCCGCGAGATGGAGGGGAAGACGTACGAGGAGATCGCCGACATCACCGGCGCCAACCTGGGCACGGTCAAGAGCCGCCTGAACCGCGCGCGCAACAACTTCGCCCAGCTGATCGCTCCGCTCCTCGACTGAGGCTCCGTGGCGGAACGAGTTGGAGGGGGACCTGCATGAGCGGGTCCCCCTTGTTTGTTGCGGCGCAGACATCCCGAACTGCATCTCACACAGACACACAGAAGGAACAGAAAGCCACAGAGAGAAACCTCTGGTGTTCTCCCTCTGTGTCTCTGTGCCTCTGTGTGAGCCCTGCAGTTGCGGTTTCCTGATGTGGCGGAACGACGCGGGGTGTGTCTGAGCAACACTCATCGCTTGGGAACACCGGGGGGCCTTTCGCGTACAACGTGGCTCAACGACGCGCCGACGCACGCGCGCCGCGGACTGGACCGGCCACACGCGATGGGTGGAGGAACGATGACGAGCTGCGAGCGGTTCCTGGCGGGATACTCCGCCTTCCGGGACGACGCGCTTCCGTGGGAAGAGCGGATGGAGATGGAGGTGCACCTCGACGAGTGCCCCTCCTGCGCGAAGTACGACCGCGTGGTGAGCCGCGGCGCGGAGGTGTTTCGGGAGCTTCCCCAGCTGGAAGTGTCCGAGGACTTCGCGGCGCGCCTCCAGCACCGCATCTACACCGAGGACCTGGAGGCCGCGCGCGCCCGCAACGCGAGCCGCTCCGCCACCGCCCTCGCCACGATGGGCGTGGCCGCGGCGATCGCTGCGGCCGCGTGGGTGCCGCTCGTCCGCCAGTACTCGGGGGGCGAGGCCCCGCTCCAGGCCGCCGCGAGCACGGTGCCCTTCGCCGAGCGTCTGGCGGCGTGGGACGGGCCGGCGCACCGCGAGGCCGGGCGCGTCACCTCGCAGCTCGCGCGGCTGGGCGTGGCGGTGACCGAGCTGCCGTACCACGACCTCGTGTTCAAAAAGGACGGCCCCCTCGTCACCACCGTCGCGGCGCACACCGAAGGCGACCTCCTCGCCCGCTAGCCACCGTGCCCCAGATCTCGGCTGACAAACTCGAACGCACTCTCCGGGACCGTGTCCCGGGGGGTGTGTTCTTCTTCCATGGCGAAGAGGAGTTCTCGCGCGACGAGGCGGTGGGACGCGTGGTGGCCGCGTACCTGGACCCCGCAACGCGCGACTTCAACTTCGACCAGCTCCGCGGCGCCGAAGTCACTGCCGACGACCTGGCATCGCTCACCGCCACGCCGCCCATGATGGCCGAGCACCGCGTCGTGGTGGTGCGCGACGCGCAGGGGCTCTCGCCCAAGGCGCGCGAGGTGGTGGAGGCCGTCGCCGCCGCGCCGCCGGCGGGGCTGGTGCTCGTCCTCTCCGCCGTCATCCCCGCCGCGAGCAAGGCCAAGTTCTACGACGAGCTGAAGAAGCGCGCCGTCTCCACCGAATTTGCCCCGCTGGACCCCAACGACGCGCCGGGGTGGATGATGGACTATGCGAGCGAGATGCACGGCGTGGAGCTGGACGCGGAGGCGGCGCGCGCGGTCGTGGCCGCCATCGGCGCGGACCTGGGGATGCTGCGCTCCGAGCTGGCCAAGCTGGTCGCCTACGCCAGCGACCGGAAGCGGATCACCCTGGACGACGTGCGCGCGGTCGGCGGCTCCGTCCCGCGGCAGGACCGCTGGGCGTGGTTCGACCTGGTTGCCGACCGCAAGTTCCGCGAAGCGCTCGCCACCCTCCCCACGCTGCTGGAAGCGGGGGAGAACGCGGTGGGGCTGGTGATCGGGATGGGCGGGCAGCTCCTCAAGGTGGGGATCGTGTGCGCGGGCGGGCAGGGCGCGCTGGAGCGCGAGCTGAAGCCGTTCCAGCGCTGGATGGCGAAGCGCATCGTCCCCCAGGCCCGACGCTGGACCCTCCCGGAGGTGGATGCCGCCCTCTGCGAGCTCCTGCGCACCGACCGCCTCCTCAAGTCCGCCTCGCTCACCGACCGTCAGGCGATGGAGGAGCTCCTCCTGCGGCTGTGGGCCATCAAGCGCCCCGCCGAGTCGGCGGCGTAGCGCACGCGATCAGCGTTTTCAGGGGCGGCGCACCGATGGGTGCGCCGCCCCTTTTGTACGCCCTCCTGGTCCGTTCTCGCGCGCCGCCGCTCCGCGTGCGCCATCCGCAAACCATTGTGAGAGCTGGCTTTCCCCGCCGGTGCGACCCGCTGCCGCCAGCACGTAGAAGGTTCTTGCGCATCTGCGTGAAAGCTTACAGAGTGGACGCGTTGCTCATGCTGAAACGCGTTCGCCCGGCAGGGTGGGGAGGTGGAGGTGGAGAATCGGAGAGCGGGAGTCACCCTGGCGGAGCTGATGGCGGTGCTGGCGCTGATCGGGATCCTCGCGGGGCTGGCGTCGGCGTCGCTCGGCCGCGTACTGGCGCGCGCGCAGACGACGGCGGCGCTCCACCAGCTTGCGGTGGACATCTCGTACACGCGGATGCTGGCGGTGCGCGGGGGGAGCCGCGTGGAGCTGCGCTTCACCAACGAGGGCTCGTGCGGCGGCCCCCGCTCCGGCCGCTTCTCGGCGGACGGCTACCGGATCACCGTACGCGACCCCGCGCCGCGGGTGGTGCGAGTGGCGCGGCTGCGGAGCTCCGCGAGCGGGGTGTGCCTGGAGTCCAACAACGACACCAACATCGTGTTCGGCTCGCGCGGGCTCCTCCTCCCCTTCGAGAACCGCACCGTCTGGTCGCGGCGGCAGGGCGTGGTGGACTCGCTCACCGTATCGGTGCTCGGCCGCGTCCGGCGACGGTTCTGAGATCGGAGAACCGCGGTCTCACACGGAGACACAGAGCAAGAACCTCTTTTGTGCCTTTCCTCTGTGTCTCCGTGTCTCTGTGTGAGCCAAGCAGTTAGGGATGCACGGGTGCGCAAGGTTTGCCAGTGCAGCAAACCTTGCTACCTCCGCGCGCGGGTGGCGCAGTGCTAAGTCGTTGCGGGAGAGGAGGTAAGCGGCGGGCACGGTCCTTCCTTAAGGGGAGGCCATGCACATCCCACCATCCCGCCCTCTCGGCTGCCGCCGGGGCTATTCGCTCCCCGAGCTGCTCGCGACCCTCGTCATCGTCGGAATCCTGGCCGCACTCGCCGCGCCGCGCCTCAGCGGAGTGGGCGGGGCCGCCAAGAAGACGGGGGCCATGAATCAGCTCGCCACCGACCTGAGCCTCACGCGGATGCGCGCCATCCGCGCCGGAAACGCGGCGCGCCTGGTGATCAACAGCACCGGCACCGCCTACCAGGTGGAGGTCCGCAAGGCGGACGGGGTGTCGATGGACACGGTGAAGACCGTGCGCCTGACGCAGGAATATCCCGGCCTCCTGCTGCGGCCCGTACTCGACTCGGTGGTGTTCGACAGCCGCGGAATGCGCCGCAGGGGAACGGGGCGCATCCAGGCCCTCCGCAACAACGCCAACGTAGACAGCATCAAGATCACCCCACTCGGCAAGGTGACACGTGCACGCTGATCCCGCCCGCCGCGCGCCGCGCGGAAACGAGGGCTTCACGCTGATCGAAGTGATGATCGCCATGGTGATCCTGGCCGTGGGGCTGCTGAGCCTCGAGGCGCTGGGGATCGGAGCCGCGCGCGTGGTGACGCTCTCGGAGAAGCAGGGGCGCTACGCAACGCTCGCCGCCTCCAGCATGGAGACGCTGCGCAACCAGATCCGCAACGCCCCCGCCGCGCTCCCCATCAGCCAGACGACGCAGGTGTTCCTGGTGGGCGGCGACACGGCCGTCGTGAAGCGCGAAGCCACGCGGCAGGCGGTGAAGCAGGCGCGGCTCACGGTTACGGTGAGCCCCAAGTCGACGGGGCGCCGCCTGGTGCGTGCGGCCCCGGTGGTGCTGAACTCGTACCTTTTCGATCCCCAGATTCCATGAACCGCGCACTCCGAGACACGCGCACGGCCGGCTTCACCCTGACCGAGCTCCTGGTGTCACTGGTGATCGCCGGCTTCCTGGCCGGGGTGATCCTGCAGCTCGTCACCGGCCAGGCCCGCTTCACCGACATCCAGTACGCGCGCCAGGAGGTGCAGGACAACGCGCGCGGCACGCTGGAGCTGCTGGGGAGCGAGCTGCGAACCGTGCCTCTCCCCGGCGGGCTGCTGATGGCCGGCGAGGACACCATCCGCTTCCGCGCCCCCATGGCGTGGGGCGTGTACTGCGGCGAGAACTCTGGCTCGCGCTACGTGGTGTTCGACAAGTTCGTTTGGGTGAACGCCGCCGCCGGCGGGATCCCGCTGCAGACCGGGCTGGCGCTGCAGCGGTCGGACGGGAGCATCGACGGCACGGCTCCACCGGTGTTCGACTGGGCCGAAAACGTCACGCGCAGCGACACACTCTCCCGCACGGTAGCCGCCACGTCGCCGTGCAAGGGGCTGACGGATGACGACACCCGGACGGTGGTGGTGAAGTTCGACAACGTCCCCGGAGGCGTGCCCGGCTCTCCCGGCCTGGCGGCGTACGTGTGGCGCTCGGTGGCGTATGGCAAAGGCACCCCGGACGCCGCCGGCGACCGCTGGATGACGCGCGAGCTCAGCGGAAGCGGGAGGCCCGAGCCGCTGGCCGGCCCCGTCGAGAACCTCACGTTCCGCTACCTCAACGCCGCGGGGGTGGCCTTCACCGCGCCCGTAGACGCCATCAGGCGCGACTCCATCCGCAACGTGCGGGTGATCGTGACGATGAGGGGCCGGCAGGGCACGGGCGCGAGCTCGGGAAAGCGCAAGGTCTCCACGCAGGACTCCATCACCGTGTCGCTCCGCAACTTCCGCTAGCGCATCCCGCCCAGGCAAATCCATGCAGAATCACTTCAGGGCGCTCCGCTGCGAGCGCGGTGTAGCGCTCCCGCTGGCGATGATCGGGCTGGTGGTGGTGTCCATCCTCGTCACCGCAGCACTGGTCAGCTCCTCTACGGACCTCGCCATCAGCAGCGCGCAGCAGGACGCCACGCGCGGCGTGTACAACGCGGAAGAGGCGCTGGAGACCACCGTGAGCCTGATCGACGTGGCGCTCCGCGCGGACTCGTTCACCGCGCCGTCCACGGCGATGGTGCCCAGCCCGTTCGCCCTGGCCAGCGGGGGCACGGGCACCAACACCATCCGCCAGCTCTACCGGCGCAACCCGGTGTCGAACGCCGATGGGACGTTCGTTCCCGGGCGCGCGGTCTACTGCATCACCGCCGCCCCGGTACGCTCCGGAGGGCGCTCCAGCCGCACACTGGGGGCATTCCTGCAGCTCGATCTCGCTCCGGATCAGCTGAACCTCAAGATCAACGGCGCGGGCTCGTTCGGCGGCAACGTCGAGATCACGGGAAACGCGTCCATCGCGGGGCAGGCGCAGAACGTGTCCAGGTGCGGGTCGTCAGGAAAGGTGCCGGCGATCGAAACGTCCAGCGAAGGGAAGGTGACCACCAGCGGCAGCGCCGTGGACCTCGCGCAGGGCACCAAGCAGACCTCGGAGACGAAAGACGAGTTCCAGCGGCGGATCCTCGGCGGAAAGACGCCGCTGCAGGTCGCGCAGCAGGCGCACATAAAGTTCGGTCCCAAGCTGACTCCGCTGCGCAACTTCCCGAGCGGCTTCAAGGCCATTTCCAGCGTCCCCAAGGACTCGGTGGCGAACTGGGGATGCCCCCAGTCGCTCCAGGTAGGGTGCACCGCCGCCAGCGCCGACACGTCGTACTACCCCACGATCGGGATCGACGCCCAGGGCGGCCAGGTGGACCTGCAGGGCGACCATGGCCAGGGGATCATCGTAGTGGTGAACGGCGGGCTCAGGATCTCCGGCAACTTCAAGTTCAAGGGGATCATCCTGGTGGAGGGCGCCCTGGACGTGACCGGCACCGTGACCGTGGTGGGCGCGGTGATCGGGTTCAACACGATCACCGTGGCCAAGGTGGACGGGAACAACGACCTCTCCGGCACCATGAACATCACCTACGACCCCTGTGTGAACCGCCGGGCGCAGCAGTCGTTCAACGACGCCAATCCCCGCTTCATCCTCAACCGGCCCCCGCAGGGATGGTTCGAGGTGGTGCGGTAGCAGAAAGGTGGCAGAGCGCGTCCTTGACGCCGAACCGGGAGCGACGTACACTGTCGTGTACCTCCTTACAATTCCACCCCGCCACACCCGCTGCGCCGCGTAGTTTGCCGCGCGCCTACGACACTCGTTTTCCAAAAGCAGCATGCTTTCCTTCCTCCGCCGCAACAAGAGCACGGTGGGCCTCGACATCGGCAGCGGCTACGTGAAGCTCGCCGTGATCGACCATTCCGGCGCCGAGCCGGAGTTGGTCCACGTCTCCCACACCCCGCTGATGGCCGACGCCATCGTGGAAGGGGAGGTGATGGACCCCCAGATCGTCGTGCAGACCGTGCAGTCGCTCCTCACCACGGCGGGGGTGAAGCCCAGGACGCTGGTCGCCTCGGTGGGCGGCCGCGACGTGATGGTGAAGAAGATCCAGATGGACCGGATGAAGGAAGCCGACGCGCGCGAAGTGATCCGCTGGGAGGCCGAGCAGTACGTTCCGTACGACATGGAGAGCGTGCAGCTGGACTTCCAGATCGTGGACCCATTGAGCGACGGCCTGCAGATGAACGTGCTGCTGGTGGCCGCCAAGCGCGAGGTGGTGGAGCAGCGGGTGGGGCTGCTGCGCGACGCGGGGCTGGCCGCCACCGTGGTGGACGTGGACGCCTGCGCGCTGCACAACGCCTTCGAGTACAACTACCCGGAGGCGATGGACGGGATCTGCGCCCTGGTGAACGTGGGGCACGAGATCTCCACCGTGAACGTGCTGCAGGAGGGCGCGCTGGTGCTGACGCGCGACATCCCCTTCGGCTCACGCCGCCTGCGGGAGGAGCTGCGCCGCCGCCACGGGCTGACGGTGGAGGAGGCCGAGGAGGTGCTGGAGGGGCGCTCCCCGCGCGCCGCCGAGTTCCGCGAGCTGCTGGACGAGGGGTGCGAGGAGCTGGCCACGGGGATCGAGCGCGCGGGGGCCTTTCTGGCCGCCAGCGACGCGGGCGGCGGGCTGTCGCGGGTGTACCTGAGCGGCGGGTCCACGCGCATCCCCGGGCTGGTTGACGTGGTGGCCGCGCGCCTGCGCACCCGTACCGAGCTGGCCTCGCCGCTCCAGCGCCTCCGGGTGCGAAGCGGCGCGGGCACCTTCTTCCCCGTAGACGAGCTGGCCCCCATGCTGATGCTGGCCGTGGGGCTCGCCCTGCGCGGCGCCAACTAGGGCCGCCCTCCGAACGAACTTCCGCCCCGCGCGCCGCGCCGGGGCACCGCCGAACGCCCGGGTACACACCCTTGATCCAGATCAACCTTCTCCCCGGCGGCACGCCGAAGCGTGCCTCCGCCGCGCGTGGAGCCCGTACGCCGTCGCTGCCCAAAGTGGGGGGCGATCCGCGCGTGGCCGCCGTGGGGGGCGCCGCCCTCCTCCTGGCGATCCTCGCCGGCCTGGGGTGGTGGAAGACCGGCGCCGCCCGCACGGAGCTGCAGGCCAGCGTGGAGCGCGAGATGGCGGATTCGGTGCGGCTGGCGCGCACCATCTCGCTGATGGAGACGCTGGACGCGCGCCGCGATACCATCGAGAGCAAGATCTCCGTGATCCGCAGCGTGGACGGGCGCCGCTACGTTTGGCCGCACCTGATGGACGAGGTGAGCCGCGCGGTTCCCCCGTTCACCTGGCTCACCAAGCTCGCCACCTCCGACGACGACGGCGGCGCCGCCCCGGCGCCCGCCCCGGCGGACACGGCGAAAAAGGACTCCGCCGCGCGGGCCGCGCCGGCCGTGCCGCAGGGGCCCGCCTTCTCGGTGGAAGGGGCCGCCGGCTCCACGCAGGCGCTGACGCGCTTCATGAAGAACCTGGAGCTGTCGCCGATGATCCGCGACGTGGCGCTGGTGACCAGCGAGCAGACGACCACCGAGGGACGCACGTACCTGAAGTTCACCCTGGAAGCGCGCTACGAGCAGCCGGATTCGTCACTTCTGGAGATCGTACCCGTCCTTCCCTCCGGGCGCTGAGCCATGGCACTTCCTCCGCTGGACCCGCAGCTTCGCCGTAACCTCATGCTGGGCGGCGTGATGGTGGCCCTGCTGGGCTACCTCTTCTACGACTACGTGTACGCGCCGCGGCAGGCGGAGGTGGCCGCGCTCCGCACCCGCGTGGAGGAGCTGCAGACGCGCAACTCCGCCGCCCGCGCCCTCACCCGCGGGGTGGGGACCGACGTGGAGGGGACGCTCGCCAGCTACCGCCGCCAGCTGGAGGCGGTGGAGGGGCTGATCCCCTCCGGCGAGGAGCTGCCGGACCTGCTGGACGCCATATCGGCCGAGGCGCAGCGCACCAACGTGGAGATCGCGCTGATCCAGCCCAGCGGCGCCACCGAGGAGGCGTACTACACCCGCCGCGCGTACGACATGGCGGTGGTGGGGCGCTACCACGACGTGGGCGACTTCCTGACTCGCGTGGCCTCGCTGCCGCGCATCGTGACCCCGCTGAACCTGACGCTGGCGCCCACCGCGGCGGCCGGCGGCACCGGGGCGGCGGCCAACCCCGGGGCGGCCGACGCCGTCCGGGTGGAGGCGCGCTTCTCCATAGAGACCTACGTGATCCCCAGCACGCCGACGGAAAATGAAAAACCCGCGGAGTAGGGCCGCCCTGGCGGCGGTGGCGCTGGCGCTGGGGCTCGCCGCCCCGGCGGCCGCGCAGCCCGCGGCGCCCGCCGATTCGGCGGTGCGCCCCATCGAGAACTACCGCCGCGAGGTGTTCCGCTACCAGCGCGGCGGCCGCCCGGACCCCTTCCAGCCGCTGCTGAGCGCGGCCGACCTGGGGTACCGCGTGGAGGACCTGCGGCTGGCTTCCATCGTGTACTCGCCCAACCCGCGGCAGTCGATCGCCGTGTTCACGGTGGGCGACAGCGCCGGCCGCCACCGCCTGCGCACGGGGCAGCGGCTGGGCTCCATCACGGTGCTGGCCATCTACCCCCGCCGCGTGGACGTGCAGGTGAACGACTTCGGCGTGGCGCGCGTGCAGAGCCTGACCTTTCAGCGCACGGCGCGCACCATCGCGCCCGGCCCCGGCGCGGGCGCCGCCGCCGGCGGCACCACGACGCAGCCGGTGATCATCCAGGCCCCCGCGCCCGCCGCACCGGCCGCGCCTTCGGGCCCGCT
>DASVQP010000057.1 GCA_036389135.1 Longimicrobium sp. | reverse complement strand
GGGTTCGGTGCCGGGGTCCGCGCGCGGGGAGCTTCCCCGCGCGCGGCCACGGCCCGCCGGGGCCGCGCGGGCGCCGCGCTCGCGCTGCTGCTGGTTCCCCAACTCGCCGGGTGCTTCCAGCACGTGGGCGTCCCGGCAACGGGGCGGCCCGCCGGCGTAGAGGTGGCGGTCAGCATCACCGACCGCGGGCGCGAGGTGATGACGCCGCTGGTTGGCCCCGACGTGCGGCGCATCAACGGCCGCGTGGTGTCCAGCACGGACACGGCGCTCGTGCTGGCGGTGACCTCGGTGGACCACCTGCGGGGAGAGCCCGACCGGTGGGGTGGCGAGAGCGTCGCCGTGCCGCGCGACTTCATCTCCACGGTGGGTGAGCGGCGCCTTTCACGGGGCCGCACCGCCATCGTACTGGGGGTAGTGGCCGTGGCGGTGGCGGTGGCATCGCGCATCGCCATCGAGGGCTTCGGCACCGGCAACGGCGGCGGCGAGCGCCCCCCGCCCGAAGGACCTCCCGAACAGTGACGCGCCTTCAGCAGTTTCGCGAATCAACCACTCACCATCCGCATATATCGGATCTTATGAGATTCGGAAAGCTTGTGCTTTGCGCAGGAACCCTGCTGGGGCTTGCCGCCTGCAGCGACGACAAAGGCGTGACCGAGGGCGGGCCCCCGCCGCCGGCCGCCCTGGTCCGCTTCCTCAACACGGTGACTGACACCGGCACCGTGGACCTCCGCTTCGTGGACAAGGTGGAAAGCCTTCCCACGATGCAGGGTATCGCCTTCCGCGGAGCGAGCGGGCTCTACCAGCGCGTGGAGCCGGGCGCCCGCAACGCCCGCGTCTTCCCCACCTCCACCAACATCGACCTCACCCAGATCCGCCTGGTCGACACCACGGTGACCTTCGTGGCGGACAACCGGTACACGCTGGTGTACGCCGGCCGCGCGAACGCCAACCAGGACCGCCTGGCGGTGATCGCCGACGACATGGTCCTTCCCACGCCTCCGGCCAACAACATCGCGCTCCAGGTGCTGCATGCCGCCACGGGTGTGGCCAACGTGGACGTGTACATCACGCCGGCCGGTGCGGCGAACAACCCCAACCCGATCGCCAACGCGGTGGCGGTGGTGCGCAACGTCGCGTTCCTGGGGAAGAGTGCCTACGTGAACGTGCCGGTTCGCCCCACCTCGGGCGACAACCTGTACCAGTTCACGGTGACCGCCGCCGGCTCCACTACGCCGCTCTTCACGGCGCGGCCGAACCAGCCGGGCGCCATGCCCCCCGCGGGCGCCACGTACGGCCCGCAGCCCGGGGTGCAGATCACGGGCTCGGTAATGACCGCCGTGCTCACGAGCGGCTCGGTGCCGGGCACCCGCCAGTCCACCGCGGCCACGCAGACGCCGAACGTGGTGCTGCTGATCGACAAGGCGCTGAATCCGTAACGGACCGGCGCCTGGCGGTGAAAACCCCCTCTCCGCATCCGCGGAGAGGGGGTTTTCGGTTGTTGGATACCGATTCACTGGACCTACGAGTCCTAAGTCTTGATACCATTTAGAAGAAACCGGTGTGCATTCTGACCGGCTTGTCTCACGCAGAGGCGCAGAGACGCAGGGAGAGAACAACGGAGAAAAGCTCACACAGAGGCCACAGAAGGAACTGAAAGCCACAGAGAAAACCTTTTGCGGTTCTCTCTGTGGCTCTGTGTCTCTGTGTGAGCCATGCAGTTTCAGTTCTCTCCTGCGCCTCTGCGCCTCCGCGTGAGACTTCCTTTTCCGGCTTTGCACAAACCTGGATGACGAATGGTATAAGTGCCAAGTCCTGGAAGACAATGCTGTTCAGCACTTAGCACTTTGCACTTAGCACTTCCGGCGGACATACGCGGTTCACGATGTCTCCGTAAATCCTGTGTCAGCCCCGTGCCCGTTCCATCACCATGTTGCGGATGCGGGTCTCCAGCGCGCCGGTGGACGAGCACTGCACGGCCTCGCCGCTCAGGGTGATGGGGCGGGCCGTAGCCTGGAGCGTCGTGGAGATCGCGGTGGCACCCGCCCCCTGCGCCATCGCGAAAGTCAGCACGGAGATCTGGAGCTGGTACGTCTCCGCGTTCGGCCCGCCCTGCGAGTTGCCGCAGTTGAAGTATCGCGTGAGGAGCACGCCCCCCAGCCGCCCGCGCGCCCGCAGGCTCTGGTTGCCGATCCGGTGCTCCGCCTCGTTCCGGTCGGTGACGGGGATCTGGAGCGAGTCGTACACCGCCGGAAGCGCGCCCCAGACCCGCTCGAGGGAGTGCGGGACGACGTCGATTCGCGGCCCGTCCGCGGCCCCGGTAGTCACGCGGAGCCCCCGGCTGTTGTTCATCCCCGCGATGTGCACCGACTGCTCGGCCCCTCCGCTCCCCGCCGACGAGCCGGAAGAGGCGCACGCCGAAAGTCCCACCAATGCGATCGCTACGATGCCGCGCATACGTCCTTTGCGGAGCGGGTGAAGGATGTGGATCCTGTCATGGCAAGATTAAGCCGCCCGGGGGGCCGCGTCCAGCAAAATCGCGATTTGTGCGCAACGAAACACCCCCCTCTCGCCGGAGAGGGGGGTGTTCGTGTCTCCCCGAGGCGCTGGGTTCAGCCCTGCGCCGGCTCGGGGCGCGGGAAGAGCACGTCGCCCGTGCCCACCCGCCATCCACCCACCGCCAGCCCCGCCATCTCGTCGAAGGAGGGAAGCGCGCGCCCGCTTCCCAGGCGGCTCCAGAGCTCCTCCATCTTGGCCGGCATGAAGGGCGAGAGCAGCGCCGCCGCCACCGCCAGCGCGCGCATCAGCGCGGCGAGGGCGGCGTGGAGGTCGGCGGTGCGCTCCGGATCCTTGGCCAGCTTCCAGGGCGCCACCGCCTGCACGAACGCGTTCGCCGCCGAGACCAGACCGAGCGCTGCGGCCGCGCCCTCGTGCAGCAGCAGCGCGTCCATCGCACGTCGGTACTCCGCCAGCGCCTCCGCTATGCGCGCGTCGATCTCCGGGTGCGCGGCGTCGGGGACGAGCCCGCCGCAGTACTTGTCGACCATGGAGATGGTGCGGCTCGCCAGGTTCCCCAGCCCGTTCGCCAGCTCCGATGTGTATCGCTCGGTGAAGCGCTCCCAGCTGAAGTTGCCGTCCGCGTCCCACGGCACCTCGCGCATCAGGAAGTAGCGGAAGGCGTCGGGGCCGAAGCGGTCGATCACCTCGCCCAGGTCCAGCCCCACCCCCGCCGACTTGCTGAAGCGCTCGCCGCCCAGCGACACGAATCCGTGCCCCCACACCCGCTCGGGGAGCGGGAGCCCGGCGCACTGGAGCATCGCCGGCCAGATGACGGCGTGCAGGCGCGTGATGTCCTTGCCCACCACGTGCAGCTGCGCCGGCCACCAGGCTTCCCAGTCGCCGTGCGGATATCCGGTGTCAGTCAGGTAGTTGGGGAGCGCGTCGAACCACACCCACGTCCCCTGCTCCACGCCGTCGGAGGTGGGGCGCGGGAAGGGGATCGCCCACGAGAGGCGCGCGCGGGTGACGGAGATGTCCTCCAGGCCCCCGTCGATCAGCGCCAGGATCTCGTTGCGGCGGCTCTCGGGCTGCAGGAAATCCGGGTGCAGATCGAAGTGGCGGCGCAGGAACGCCCCGTACGCGGAGAGGCGAAAGAACCAGTTGCGCTCCTCCGTCCACTGCAGGTCGCGCGTGGGGTGCAGGATGCAGCGGCCGTCCACGATCTCGTGGTCGCGCTTGAAGAGCTCGCACCCCACGCAGTAGTACCCCTCGTACGCCTTCTCGTAGAAGTCGTTGGGGTTCCTCTCCAGGCACCGCTCGATCAGCGCCCCCACCCCGCGCCTGTGGTGCGCGTCCGTCGTGCGCACCCAGCGGTCGTTGGACACGCCCAGCCGCTCCCACATGGCGAGGAAGCGGCCGGAGAGCCGGTCCACCAGCGCCTGCGGGTCGACCCCCTCGGCGGCGGCGGCCTGGGCCACCTTTTGGCCGTGCTCGTCCATCCCCATGCAGAAGCGCACCTCGTCGCCCAACAGGCGGCGGGAGCGCGCGATGACGTCGGCCCCGATCTTTTCGAAGGCGTGCCCCAGGTGCGGGTCGCCGTTGGCGTAGTCGATCGCGGTGGTGATGTAGAACCGGCTCACTCGGGTCTCTGCTCCGGCGCCTTGCGTGGACGGCGCGGCGGGCGCTGCTGCTGCGCCGGGGTGGGAAGGGGGGCGGCGGGCTCGGCGGGCACGGCCTCGCGCGGGGCGGCGGGCTGCACCACCGTCTCGGCCTTGAGCGTGTCCAGGTCCACCACGCGCCGCTGGCGGTTCTCGTCCTGCAGCGTCACCAGGTTGCGCCAGATGTCGATGGAGACCACCCGCTCGGCGCCGTTGACCGTGCGCAGCGTCTTCCCCTCGCGGGGAAAGCGCTTGCGGGCGGCCAGGTAGGCGTCGTGCTCGTACGTCAGGCAGCACATCAGCCGGCCGCAGGTGCCGGAGATCTGCTGCGGGTTCAGCGAAAGGCTCTGGTCCTTGGCGAGCTGAAGGGAGATCGGCTTGATCTCGCGCAGCCAGGTGGCGCAGCACAGCTCGCGTCCGCACCTGCCGACGCCCCCCAGCTGCGCCGCCTCGTCCCGCACGCCGATCTGCTTGAGCTCGATGCGGGTGCGGAAGGCGCGCGCCAGGTCGCGCACCAGCTGGCGGAAGTCCACCCGGCGCTCGGCGGTGAAGTACACGGTCAGCTTGTTCCGGTCCCACTGCCACTCGGCGTCCGAGACCTTCATGTGCAGCCCGTGCTGCTGCACCATCTCGCGCGTGGTGCGGCGGATGCGGTCCTCGTCGGCGCGCAGCTCGTACAGCTGCTGCACCTCGGCGGGGTCGGCGCGGCGCAGGACGGCGGCGCTCGGCTCGGACGAGCACTTGGCGCGCGCGGCCCCGCCCATGGTGCGGACGCGGCCCAGGTCGCGCCCGCGCTCCACCTCCACCAGCACCCAATCGCCGGTGCGCAGGGTGGGATCGGTGGCGGCGAAGAAGCCTTTCCGCATCCCCTTGAACGCCACTTCCACCAGGTGGGGTGTGTTTTCGGGGGACGGGAGGGGTTGGAATACCGGAAGCTCGAGACTCACCGGGGACTTCTCCAGATCTATGCGCACGCCGGCGGGACCGGCGGAGCGGTTTCTTCCAACGGCGGCGGGGTCAGCGGGCCTGGACGGTCCGCCACTCCCCCATCGCCATGTACTTCTTCCAGCGGGCGGCGCGCAGCACGTCCACCGGCAGGTCGCGCAGCTCGCCCAGGTGGCGGAGCAGCACGTCCTTGAGCGACTGGGCGGTCACCTCCCAGTCCGAGTGCGCCCCGCCCGTGGGCTCGGGGATCACCTCGTCGATCACGTTGAGCTGCTTCAGGTCGCCGGCCGTCACCCGCATGGCTTCGGCGGCCTTTTCGCGCTCGTTGCCGCTCTTCCACAGGATGGCGGCGCACCCTTCCGGCGAGATCACGGAGTAGACGCTGTTCTCCAGCATCAGCACCCGGTCCGCCACGCCGATGGCCAGCGCCCCGCCCGACCCGCCCTCGCCGATGACGACCGCGACGCTGGGCACCTTGAGCCCCGCCATCTCGCGCAGGTTGCGCGCGATGGCCTCGGCCTGGCCCCGTTCCTCGGCGCCGATGCCGGGGTACGCGCCCGGCGTGTCGATGAGCGTGATGAGGGGACGGCGGAACTTCTCAGCTAATTTCATCAAACGCAAAGCTTTACGGTAGCCCTCCGGGTGGGGCATGCCGAAATTGCGCAGGAGGTTCTCCTTCATGTCGCGGCCTTTCTGCTGGCCGATGACCATGACGGGCTCCCCTTCGAGCCTCGCCCACCCGCCCACCACCGACGCGTCGTCGCGGAACTGGCGGTCGCCGGCGAGCTCGATGAAGTCGGTGAACATGAGCTGGAGGTAGTCCAGCGTATAGGGGCGCCGGGGGTGCCGCGCCACCTGCACCCGCTCGATGGGCGAGAGGTTGCGAAAGGTGTCGGTCTTGAGGTCGTGGAGCTTGCGTTCCAGGGAGCGCAGCTCGCTGGTCACGTCCAGCCCGCGCTCGCGTGCCAGCGTGCGCAGGTGGCCGATCTGGTCTTCGACCTCGGCGATGGCGCGTTCGAAATCGAGATGGGCTACAGTCGCCATTAAACACAGGGATTAGGGATTAGGGATGAGGGATTAGACGATGCCGGAGCCGGAACGGCAACCCCGAGCTGCGGGTGCCGTTCCCAATCCCTCATCCCCCATCCCTCATCCCTCGTTTCTTCCACGGCTCGTCGCGCTGCGGCACCGGCGTGGGCGGCGGGGCATCGCGCTGCAGGCGCACGCGGTCGTCGCCCAGGGTGGCGCGAAGGGCCGCGAGCAGCTCGTCGCGCGGGCTCACGCGCAGGGTGCGGGAGCGGAGGCGCGCGGCCTCCTCCCCGCCGCTCTTCCACAGCACCGTCACGGGGCCGGGGCCCGCGTGCTCGGCCAGGATGCGCTTCGCCTCGTCCACCGCGGCGGCGTCCGGGCCGCCGCCGCCCAGCTCGATGCAGACGCCCACTTCGCCGCTCTCGCGCACCCCGTCCAGCGGGATGGCGCCGTCCAAAAAGAGGGGCGGATCCTCGTCGTCGCGCTCGCGGTTGCTCACCGCGCCACGGATGACGACGGCGGCGTCCTGCAGCAGCACGCTCTTGTATTTAGCCCACGACTCGCCGAACGCAAGGACCGTGGCGGTTCCGTGGAAGTCCTCCACCGTGATCCGCCCCCACTCCGAGCCGTCCTTTTTGCTGATCTGGCGTGCCGCCTCGGTCACCACGCACGCGAGCTCCACCTTCATGTCGCGCATGGACTTGAGGCTCGCCGTCGTGACCCCGCGGCTCTCGAACAGCGCCACGTCCTCGCGGTAGCGGTTCAGCGGGTGGCCGGAGATGAAGAACCCGAGGATCTCCTTCTCCCGCGTCAGCCGCTCGCTCTCGGTCCACTTCGCTACCGCGGGGAGGACGGGGGCCTGCACCAGCGTGGCCGTCCCTCCCTCGCCGCCGCCCATCAGCACGTCGAACAGGTTGTCCTGCGCGCTGTCGCGCTCCTTCTGGATCATCTGCGCCGTGGCGAAGGCCGAGTCCAGGCCCGCCAGGAGCTGTGCCCGCTCGCCCGCCGTGGCGAAGCCGTCCAGCGCGCCGGCGCAGATCAGCGCCTCCAGCACGCGCTTGTTGCACAGCCGCAGGTCGATGCGGCAGAGCAGGTCGAACATCGACTTGAAGGGCCCCTCCGCCTCGCGCGAAGCCAGGATGGACCGTACCGCTCCCTCGCCCACCCCGCGGATAGCGCCCAGCCCGAATCGGATGCGGCCGGTGCCCTCGCCCACCACGGTGAACTTCCAGTTGGACTCGTTCACGTGCGGCGGCAGCACCTCGATCCCTTCGCGGCCCACGCGCGGGATGTACTTCCCCATCTCGCGGCACTGCTGGATGTACGCCACCACGTCGTCGATCTTGTCGACCACGGACGACATCAGCGCCGCCATGAACTCCGCCGGGTAGTGGCACTTGAGCCAGGCCGTCTGGTACGCGAGCAGTCCGTAGGCCGCGGAGTGGCTGTTGTGGACGATGATGTCGTTGGCCACGAAGTTGTGTGTGACCGGCACCTCCAGGTCGTACGTCTGCTTCTCGCCGACGTACTCGATGGATTCGACGCGGTCCCACAGCACGTCACTCGCGGCGTAGCGGCGCAGCTCCGCGTCGCCGAAGTGCTCCGCCAGCATCCCGACGGTCCGGCGCGTGAAGCCGATCTTGTTCGGGTTCGTCCCCACCGGGTAGAAGTCGCGCGACGACACGTCCGCGCCCGCTTCTACCTGCGCCCAGCTCTCCCCGGCGCGCTCCCTGGCGGCGCGGACCAGCGCCCGCACACCCACCGGCACCAGGTCCTTGGAGGGGCCCTGTGCGGGAGCCTCCATCACCAGCCGCTCGACCGCCTCGCGCCGCGCCGCGCTGAGGAAGCGCCCACCCACCGTCTCCGCGAAGCGGCGCAGGTTCTCGTTGCCGGTGACGAACACCTGCCATCCGGTGCGCGTCTCGCCGCGGTACGGGAACTCCACCTGCCGAATGCGCCCCAGGATGCCGAGCCGCAGCAGCAGATGCTGCACCTGCCCGGCGAGCCGCTTCGACGACGTGGCGTAGAACAGGCTGCGGTCGCGCGCATTGATGTGCCCGTCGCCCGCCCACATCCGGCTCAGCAGGAGCGCGATCTGCGGGTTGGTCAGCGTGAACGCGTCGGCCGGCACCTCCTTCTCGGTCGCCGTCTTCCCCAGCATCCCCAGGCGGCCGGCCCAAGTGAAGATCTCCGGAGCGGCGGCGCGATCCTCGCGCGCGGCATAGACGTGCGTGGTGCCATCCTTCTCGCCAAGGGTGCAGCGCACGTTGCCGAAAGCCTCGGCCGCGGCCACGTAGTCCGCGATCTCCGCCGGGTCCTGGTTGTAGAAGTACACCGAGTGCGGGTGGCACAGGTTGCCCTCCGCCAGCAGGTGCCCCAGGGCGAGCACCTCGTGCTCCGGCCACTCCGCGGACCCCTCCACCGGCAGCATCCGCGGTACGGCGAGGTGCACACCGGGCTTCAGCTCGCCCAGCGGGCGCCACCCGTCGAACGTCAGGAACGGGTGGTTGTCGGTCGCCTCGATCTCGCGGCCACTCTCGGTGCGCAGGCGGAAGACGGGCTTCACGCCGTTGTCCATCACGTCCGCGACCGTGCCACGCCCCAGCTTGAGCGCATCCACGTCGCAGGTGGCGACGGCGCCGAGCGACGCGCGGCGATGGTAGAGGTCCTCGATCCGCACCAGCCGGCCGGTGGCGGCGTCCAGCACCTCGGTGTCGCCGGGCAGGCACTTGTTGAAGCCGTAGCGCCCGAACGCCTGAATCTGGTCTGACAGATCCTGGATCGCGCGGCGGTCGTACCCCTTCTCCACCGCCTTGTCCACGAACTTGCCGAGCTCCTTCTTGATCAGCTCCTCATCCTTCTTGCCCACCGCCTTACGCAGCACGTCGGCTTCGGCCAGGGAGAGGCCGCCCAGGATCTGCGCGATACGCATCACCTGCTCCTGGTACACTATGACGCCGTACGTGGGCTCCAGCACCTCCGTCAGCTCGGCGAAGGGGTACCGCACCTCCTCCTGTTTGAGCTTGCGGCGGATGTAGACGAGGTCCATCCCCATGTCCAGCGGCCCGGGGCGCACCAGTGCGTTGGCGGCGATCAGGTCGTCGAAGCGGTCCGCCTTCATGGCGCGGATCTTTTCCGTCGCCAGCGCGGATTCGAACTGGAAGACGCCCGCCGTGCCGCCGCGCGCCAGCATCTTGTAGACCTCCGGATCATCGAGCTCGATGTCCTCGGCGCGCGCGTACTCCTTGCCGGTCACCGGATGCTTGAGCGCCCCGTGCCGCGTGCGGATCATCACCACGGCATCGTGGATCACCGTGAGCGTCTTGAGCCCCAGGAAGTCCATCTTGAGCATGCCCGCCTTCTCCAGGCAGTTCATGTCGTACTGGGTGACGATGATGGACTCGCCGTTTCCGCCCCCCGACCCCTTGCTGCTCTGCGTGCAGATGGGGACGTACTCGTCCAGCGGCCCCGGCGCGATCACCACGCCGGCCGCGTGGACGCTGGAGTGGCGCGCGAGCCCCTCCAGCGTCATCGAGTGGTCGAGGAGGCTCCTGTAGCGCTCCTCCTTCTCGTACAGCTCCTTGACCTCGGGGATCTTGTCGACCGCCTCCTGCACCGTGAGCGAGTACGCGGGCGAGTTGGGGATCAGCTTGGCGAGCCGGTCCGTCTCCGCGGGGAGGAAGCCGAGCGTGCGGCCCACGTCCTTGACCACCGCGCGGCTCTTCATCGTCCCGAAGGTGATGATCTGCCCCACCGCGTCGCGCCCGTACTTGTCGCGCACGTACTCGATGACCTCGCCGCGGCGCTCGAAGCAGAAGTCCACGTCGATGTCGGGCATCGACACGCGCTCGGGGTTCAGGAAGCGCTCGAAGAGCAGGTCGAACTGGATCGGGCAGATGTCGGTGATCCCGGTGCAGTACGCCACGATCGACCCAGCCGCCGATCCGCGCCCCGGCCCCACGGGAATCCCGTGCTCGCGCGCCCAGCGGATGAAGTCCGCCGTGATCAGGAAGTACCCCGAGTAGTCGAGCTTGGGGTTGCAGATGACGCTCAGCTCGTACTCCGCACGCTCGATGATGTGGGCGGGGAGCACGGCCTGCGGGTCGGAACCGGCCGGGGCGCCGGGCGCGTAATGCTTCAGCGCGCCGTCCCACACCCACGCGCGCAGCATCTCCGCCTCGCTGCTGAACCCTTCCTTGTCCACCGGGAACGCCGGAACGAAGTAGCCCTTGGGGTAGCTCCAGTTGCACTCGTCCGCCACGCGCAGCGTGTTCTCCAGGACGTCAGGCCGGTCCGGGAAGCGCTCGCGCATCTCCTCCCCGTTCTTGAAGTACAACTGATCGTCGTACTTCATCCGGTTGGCGTCGTGGAAGTCCTTCCCCAGCCCGATGCAGAGGAGGACGTCGTGCGCCTGGTGGTCGCTGGAGCGCAGGAAGTGCGTGTCGTTGGTAGCCACGACAGGGGCCCCCGTCTCCTGGGCCAGTTTGAAGATGCGCCGGTTGAGCTCGTCCTGGCCGCTGGAGTTGTGCGCCTGCACCTCCAGGTAGTAGCGGTCGCGGAACACCTCCTGGTGCCACTCCACCGCCTCGCGCGCCTGGTCCCAGCGGTCCTCCATCAGGTGCTGCGCCACCTCCCCCGCCAGGCAGGCGGAGGAGACGATGAGCCCCTCGGAGTACTTCGCCAGCACCTCGCGGTCGAGGCGCGGCTTGCTGTAGAACCCCTCCGTGTAGCCGATGGAGGTGAGCTTCGACAGGTTCTTGTACCCCTGCCGGTCGCGCGCGAGGAGCACCAGGTGGTAGTACCCCTTTTCGCCCTTGACCTTGCCGCGCTCGTGCCGCGAGCCGGGGGCGACGTACGCCTCCATCCCCACGATGGGCTTGATCCCGGCCTTCTTCGCCTGTTCCTGGAAGAGCCACGCGCCGAACATGCACCCGTGGTCGGTGAGCGCGAGCGCGGGCTGCTCGAACTCCTTGGCGCGCTTGATCAGGTCCCCCAGGCGGTTGGCGCCGTCGAGGAGCGAGTATTCGGAGTGGCAGTGGAGATGGACGAAGGACATCGAGATACGGCTGTAGGTGAGTTCCGTCCACACCATGGTGAAGGACGCGAACTGCGTACGCCACAACGGCTTGGCGAGTTGCCTAGAACGGTATCGTACACCGCTCGGCCTCGTTGGGTGCTAGGCGCTGAATATGCCGAAGGCAGGGGGAATAGGGAAGGGAAGCAGGCCGCTTCCGCCGCTCCCGCCGCTCTGAGGCTCGGTGCCGGAGCATCTCGTAGCCGGGAAGCCCGATCGCTTTGAAGGCGCGGTGCCACCTCGTGCGGCGTACCTGGGTGGGTGCGCTCCTCTCTGCCGCGTTTTCAAAGGGACCTTTGTAGACCCGGTGCGCGGCCGCGCGATGCGGCCATCCCGCGGACACCTGGTCTCTGGTCCCCCGCGAGATATTTGGCCGAGCGGCAGGGGAGAGTCTCGCTGCGGCGAGTCACGGGCCAACAGTAGAAAGTTGCGGCGGCTAAGATGCGAGAAATTTCTTGCACGTCCGCCGCGAAAGCACTACCCTGCTCATCTTCAGCGAAGCACGAGTGGGGCAAAAGGGATCTGGAGCTAGAGAATGGACAAACGCAGGATTGACGCGATAGTCTCGGAATACGAGACTCGCCTCAGCCTCTACACCGATTTCGGCACGCACGCGCAGGGGCTTATCAAGAACAAGCTGGCCAAGGCAGGTGTCGCGATCCACCACATAACGAACCGGGTAAAGGATCCGGTGAGCCTGCGGAGGAAGATCAAGCGCAAGAACTACACTGCGCTGGAAGACATCACCGATTTGGTGGGCATCCGCATCATCACTCTGTTCGTGGACGGTATCGACGACGTTGCCGCGGTCCTCCCCGCCTTTTTCGAGATCGACGACACTCGCTCCGTGGACAGGCGGGAAGCTGAGTCGTCGGAGCGGTTCGGCTACCAGTCGCTCCACCGCATCGCCTCGTTCAACAAGGACCGCGAGAAGCTTGACGAGTACAAGGACTTCGCCGGGCTTTTCTGCGAGATCCAGATCCGTTCCGTCCTCCAGCACGCTTGGGCCGAGATCGAGCACGACCTAGGCTACAAGAACGAGGCAGCGGGGCCGGATGACCTTCGCCGGAGATTCTCCCGGATCTCCGCGCTGCTGGAGGTGGCGGACGACGAATTCGTCCGCCTGCGCCGTCAGGTTGAGCGCGCCACGGCGGCCGACGTGATCGAGGCGAGCCCGGCCACGGCCGAGATAACGCCCGTCTCGCTCGGCGTGCTCCTGAGCTCCGACCCCGTTGCGCTGGAACTCCTGAAGCAGCTCGAGAAAATTTTCGGCACGCCGCCTAGCGAACTCGACATCTCGTCGCTCAACGAGCGCGTGAGAGAGCTGCTTTACCTTGGCATCAACAGCGTGGAAAAGCTACGTGATGCCCTCGCCGCGCACCAACAGGTCATCCCGAAGTTCGCGCAGAGATTCTTTGGCCGCACCTTCGGCGCTAACTGGACGAGCTCGTTCCTCCTGTTCCTTTGCGTCCAGGTCCTCGCGGCGCGGCGGCCGCGTACCGAGGAAGAGGCGGTAGCGACGTTCACCCAGTTGGAGATCGCTGCACCGCCGGAGAGGCGTCGGTACGTGCGCGAGATCCGCGGTTTCCTGGACAGCGCCGGGGGGGAACCGAACAACTAAGGACCGGAACAATGTCGAACTTCCATGAATCGGTCGCGAAGCTGAGCAAGGTGGTGTCCGCCGCGGAGATGGCGGCGGTGCTGAAGATTCCCAAGGCGGAGCTCGAGGACCGGTTGGCCGGCGGTCAGTCGCGGCAGCACCCGCCCCCGCCAGGGTGGCGGAAGGCGCTCGCGTGTCTGGCGAGGGAGCAGGGCTCCACGTTGGGCGCGATGGCGAAGGCTTTGGAGACGGAGGACGGGGCGTCGGGCGCGGAGTACGACATTCTGCAAACGCACATGAAGTACATCATGTTCGAGGAGCGCTCTGAACTCATCAAACTGCGGAAGATCCGCACGCGTAAGGCGCTGCGCGAACTCGTGCTGGACCGCTATCCCGCCATCGGCTCACCCGATGGTGAACGCGAGCCCCCCATCCGCCACTTCTACTCTCTTCCAGGCACGGCCACGCGCCGAAAGGATGGAGACCAACCCTTCATCATTGATCTACACGAGGGAGAGGTCTTCGAGGCGGACCAGGAGTACGCCATCGTGTTCGGCTACTTGGTGGAGCTTCCCCTCGTAGAGATACACCCGGACCCTGAGCGGGAGTCGCTCGAGGCGCACGCGCCCCTTGGCAGAGATCTGCTCCGCATCGAGATGCACCTGCCGAAGACGCGGCGTTTCGGTGCGGAAGACGAAGTAGAGGTGTACGCCCACTATCCGGACCGCGAGATGCGCCTGACGCCTGGTACCGAGTACGTGCTGAAGATCGACGACCGGTTCAAGAACGTGGATGGCTCCCCCAGCACCGACGTGCTTCGCCTGCGCATGCATCCGCCCGAAGGAGTGCGCTTCGTCCGGGTCGTCTGGCCGTGGACACGCGTATGATCGCCGCTTCCCGTCCGAGCGCTCACTCGGGGAGCGGGGTGAGCGAGCAGAGACTGCGCATCGCCGTGACCACGATTGCCCTCGCCTTGGCGGCGGCTCACCACCTCTGGCCTGAGATCCGCATAGACGCATTTACGGGGATACTGCTCGTAGTGTCCGCCCTTCCGTGGGTGGGATCCATCATCAAGGCAGTCGAGCTTCCTGGCGGAGTGAAGTTGGAGCTGCAGGAGATCCGCCACGAAGCATCCGAAGCGCGTGGCGCGGCCGAGAGCGCGGCACTCCAAGCGGGCGCAGCTCTCGCTGCTACTACGGCCACGACCGCACCGAATCCCGTGGACGGTTCTCAGATCCCCGGTTTCGAGCAGCTCGCCGCGGAGTACAACCACATCCGGGAGACGATGAACCGCAGTCCGGCGCGCCTGTCGGCCATGAACGCAGTGGCCGGCAGGATGCTCGCGCTTGCACCGCAGCATCCTAGCTTCGATGTGCGGAGCGCCCTGGCCAGCGTAGATCGGGGGATGCGGCTCGCGGCATACATCTACCTCTATGGTAAACCGGATCCCCAGTACTTAGGCGCGGTGACTGACGCACTCACCGGCCTAGAAGACAAGCCGTTCAACGAATACTGGGCCATTCGCGCGATCGGGAACCTTGCGGCGGTGGGCGAGGGAGGCCGCCTTCCGACCGTAGTCTGCCGAAAGCTACACACCTACTACCGCAGTCTGGCCGCGAGCACGGACCGCCACTTTGAGCTGGGCCGTGTGCTGGCTACCGCGTGCGACAAGGATTCGGAGTAGGCAAACGGCTCTTGGCCGCAGTGAGACAGAATAGCACAGAGGCACAGAGACGGCGTCATCTCTGTGCCTCCATGCTATGTGTGCGCCCACGTTCTACGCCCCTCCACCGAGCTGCGTCGCCACGCGCGTGTCCGAGAGGTTGCGGTCCACGGGGAGGGGGGACGCGGGGACGGCGGCGATGGAGCCGTCGCGCACCGCGGGGATGGCGCCCTCCTCCAGCCAGGCGTAGCGCCCCTTGAGCACGTCCTGCGCGAGCTTGTAGGTGAAGTCGTCGGCGTTGTCCGTCACGCGGCCGAAGAGCTCCTTGATGCGGATGCGCGCGCGGCGGCAGAAGAGGTCCGCCACCAGCGCCGCCTCGCGGCCGTGCGGCTCGTCGCGCATGGAGTGGGCGCGCACGCAGGCGGCCGTCATGGCGAAGAGCTCCGCGCCGATGTCCACGAAGCGGCCCAGCAGCGCCTGCTTCCGCTCCAGCTTGGCCTGGTAGCGTCCCATCGCGAAGAACATGCTGCGCGCCAGCTTGCGCGAGGTGCGCTCCACGTAGCGGATGTGCTTGGCCAGCCGCCCGAACTCCGAGTACGCGTTCGGGATCTGCCCGCCGCCCACGAAGCGCTTCGGCAGCCAGCCGGCGTACCAGACGCCCGCCTTGGCCATGGCGCCGATCTTCTGCCCGAAGCTGATGTCCGGCTTGATCAGGTCGCCGGCCACGGCCAGGTGCGTGTCCACCGCCTCGCGGGCGATGAAGAGGCGCATGATCTCGCTGGAGCCCTCGAAGATGCGGTTGATGCGGAAGTCGCGCATCATCCGCTCCACCGGGATCGGCAGCTCGCCACGCGCGGCCAGGGAGTCGGCCGTCTCGTAGCCGCGCCCGCCGCGGATCTGCAGGCAGTCGTCCACGATCTTCCACCCCATCTCCGTCGTCCACAGCTTGGCGATGGCGGCTTCCAGGCGGATGTCGTTCTTGGCCTCGTCCGCCAGCGCGGAAGCCAGCTCGGCCACCGACTCGATGGCGAAGGCGTTGGCGGCCATGTCGCCCAGCATCTGCGCCACGGCGTCGTGCTTGCCCACGGCCGCGCCCCACTGCACCCGCTCCGCCGCCCACTTGCGCGAGACCTCCACGGCGACCTTGGCGCCGTACGCCGCGCTCATGGGGAGCGTCAGGCGGCCGGTGTTCAGCGTCATCAGCGCCAGCTTCAACCCCTTCCCCTCGCCCCAGATCACGTTCTCGCGCGGGACGCGCACGTTGTCGAAGCGGATCACGGCGTTCTGCAGCGCCTTGAGCCCCATGAAGTGGCAGCGGTGCGTGATCTCCACCCCCGGCGTGTCCACCTCCACCACGAACGCGGTGATCTGCGGGATCTCCTTGCCGTTCTTGATCTTGGACGGCGTCTTCGCCATCACCACCAGCAGCTCGGCCAGGGTGCCGTTGGTGCACCACAGCTTCTCGCCGTTGAGGATGTAGGCGGTGCCGTCCTCGGTGAGCGTGGCCGTGGTGGCGAGCGCCGCCGGGTCAGACCCCACCCCCGGCTCGGTGAGCGCGAAGGCGGAGATGGCGCCCCTGGCCAGCCGCGGCAGGTACTTCTTCTTCTGCTCCGGGGTGCCGAACATCTTCATCGGCTGCGGCACGCCGATGGACTGGTGGGCGCTGAGGAGGGCGGTGAGGTTGCCGTCCTGGCTGGTCACCATCCCGATGGTGCGCCCGTAGCCGAGCTGCGAGAGCCCGATGCCGCCGTACTCCTCCGGGATCTTGAGCCCGAACGCGCCCAGGTCGCGCAGCCCCTGCACCACCTCCGGCGGAAGCTCGCCCGTGCGGTCGATGGCGTCCGAATCGACCTCTTCCTCCATGAACTTCCGCAGCTTCGCCATGTAGGCGTCCGTCTTCGCCCGGTCCTCCGGCGTCTGCTGCGGGAAGGGGTGGATCAGGTCCAGGCGGAAGTTGCCGAGGAAAAGCTCGCGGACGAAGCTGGGCGCGGTCCATTCGGTCTCGCGCGCCGCTTCGGCGACCTCGCGCGACTCCTGCTCGCTCGGTGCGGTCTGGGCACTCATCACACGATCCTGGTTTGCTGGGATAGGGAAGACGCGCCGCGATTCGGACGAAACCGGAAAGCGGCAAAATGAAAGCTACGGGTGAGCCGTGCTCACGCAACACCCACTCCCGTGCGCAGGAACGTTCCAATCACCGCTCCTATTACGCCAGGTGCCGTCATAATCCTGCGAACAAAGCCTCACAAAGAATGGCGATAAGAGAGCGATTCCGGTCGGGAGCGGCGTGGTAGCTTGGGTCTCGGCTCCGGTAACGTTGGGGTGTCCACAACGGACAACAACGAAAACCAGCTTCTACGGAGCTTTCAGATGAAGTTCGCCCGCATCATCCCCGCTTTCGCCTCGCTCTCCCTGATCCTCGCCGCCTGCGAAGCCACCCCCACCTCCGGCGACATCGCGCCTCCCACCACGGGCCGTCACGAAGACAATCCGCCGCCGCCCCCGCCCCCCCCGCCGACGGACACCACGGGGATAGGCGGAGGGGTGAAGGGGAGCGGCAACTGAGGCGTACCCGGGCGGGAGCGGCCGCGGAGACTACTCCACGGCCGCTCTCCCGCGCAGGTAACGAGTGAGGTCCGAGGCCAGCCCGCGCACCAGTGCATCATCCTCCGAAGACGATGCCGCGGCGGAGAACTGAAGCCTGCGCGTGACCGAATCGAGCACCGACTCCGCCTCGGCCAGCACGTGCGCCTCCTTGCGCCGCACCGCGATCTCTCGCGCGGTCGACGCGGCCCGCTCGGCTCGCGCCCAGTCGCCCAGGCTGGTGGCCCCGCGCGCCGCATCCATGAGCGCCCAGGGTGCGTTCTCGCGGTTGTGCCAGTCCCCCGCGTAGCTCCAGATGTTGTCCCACGCTTCGTCGTAGATCGTCCGGTCACCCGCCCCTCCCGCCGCCCGCGCGATGTTGCCCCAGCTCAGCAGCTGCTCGCACGGGTGGGTGATGTGCGGATGCGCGGCGCGCAGCACGTCCAGCGCCGGCGCGAACTCGCCGCGGAGGAGCCAGAGGAGGCCGATGTCGCTGGCGAGGACGGGGAGGCGGGGGTGCCGGGGACCGTAGGCGCGGAAGGCGAGACGGGCCAGGTCGTTGGCCTCGCCGAACTGATCGGTCTGCACGGCGATGGCGAAGAGATCGTGGTATGCGCTCGCCTGAAGCTCCCGCAAGCCGTGCCTTCGCGCCGCGCGGAGCCCGCGGATCAGGAAGCGACGCGCCGCAGGGTAGTTGCCACGCTGGATGTAGAGGTTCGCCAGCCCCAGGAAGGCCCGCGAATACGACTCCCAATCCTTCGCCTGCCTCCCCAGCCCGATCACCCGGCGGAACCAGCTCTCGGCCCTGGGATACTCCGCCCGCCTGCGGGCCAGGAGCCCCACGCGGAATCCCATGGCCGCGTCGCGGGGAGAAGCAATGGCACCGGCCTGCGCCCAGGCGAGCGCCGTTCCCGGCAGGTCCCGCTCGTCCGCCCACTTCGACACGTCCAGGCAGGCCGCGGTAAGCTGCGCCCGCGTGACCTCGCCCGGCGCCCGCAGCACCTCGGCGGCGGCCCGCAGCGGCGCCTCCACCGCGGAGTCGAAGCCGGCCGCTTCCATCTGCGCGACCAGGCGGGGGTGCGCGCCGGCGGTGAAGAAGTCGGCGCGGTCCGCGCTGTGGCCCTCGGGGCCCGTGGCGTCCGGATCTGGGCGGCGCTCGTCCGGATCGGCGCTCCCCCACAGCGACACGTCGCGCGCGAGCTGGAACATCACCAGCGCCTGCGCGCCCTCCATCTCCGTCAGGATCTCACCACCTTCCAGCTGCTCCGGGCCGTGCATCAGCGCCGGGGGAACGTGCCAGCGCCAGCGGCGCCTCGGCTTGCGAGCAGGGCGTGGAGGGGGGGACGAATCGGTCATCGACTGGGGCTCCGCGTGCCAGGAGGTGGGGGTGTCGTGCTAGAAGGGATCAGGCCGTGGTATCCTGCCCGCGCGGTGGCGCGGCGGGAGCGTGCGAGCTCCCGTGAAGCACCGGCGGCGGCCGGGCGGGATGGCAGCTTTTTTAGCACTGGGTGAGTACAGTATGCACTCTCGCGCGTTCTAGTGCCAGTGCCGGAACTGATGTTGGCACCTGAAATGCGAGCGCGGCCCCCAACCTTACAGCGGAAGGGGGGCGGATGAAAGTGCTGGTCACGGGGGGAACGGGGGTCGTCGGGAAGGCTTCGGTGGACCGTCTGCTGGCCGCGGGGCACCGGGTGCGGCTCCTCTCACGCCACGCGGAGGACGATGCGCGCCAATGGCCCGAGGGTGTCGAACCCCACACCGGCGACGTCACCAGCGACGAGGGGGTTCGCGGCGCGGCGGAGGGGTGCGACGCGGTCCTGCACGTGGTGGGGATCGTGGCCGAGAACCCGCCCGCGGTCACCTTCCAGGCCGTCAACGTGGACGGCACGCGGCGCATGGCGCGCGAGGCGAAGCGGGCCGGCGTGCGGCGCTTCGTCTACGTGTCGTCGCTGGGGGCGAACGGCGGAGAGTCGGACTACCACCGCTCCAAGTTCGCGGGCGAGGCGGCGGTGCGCGAAGAGGACCCGCCGGGGTGGCTGATCGTGCGCCCCGGCAACGTCTACGGCCCGGGCGACGAGGTCATCTCCACGCTCCTCAAAATGGTGCGCACCATGCCCGCCATCCCGCTGGTGGGGATGGGCGACCAGCCCTTCCAGCCGGTGTGGCACGAGGATCTGGGCGAGGCGCTGGCCCGCGCCGTCATCAACCCCGAGCCGGTGCGCCAGGCGCTGGACCTGGCCGGCCCCGAGGTCACCAACACGCGCGAGATCCTGGAGCGGCTGGAGGCGCTGACCGACATGCACCCGGTGCACCTTCCCGTCCCGGAGCTCCTCACCAGGCTGGGCGCGCGCGCGGCGGAGACGGTGGGGATCGAGCTTCCCATCAAGGAAGACCAGGTCACCATGCTCATCGAGGGGAACCTGATCCCCCCCGGCGCGCCCAACGCGCTGACGGACACCTTTGGCGTGCAGCCGCTGGGGCTGGACGCGGGGCTGCGCAGGCTGGTGGACGCGCTCCCCGAGGCGGTCCCCTCGGACGGCACGGGGAAGCTGGAGCGGCAGAGCTACTGGGCGGACATACGCGGTTCGCGCATGAGCGCGGACGAGATCTTCGAGCTGCTGCGCCGCGAGTTCTACACCCTCCCGCCCGAGGGACTGGTGAAGGTGGGGGTGGAGCCAGGCTCTCCACTGGTCCTGGACGAGGGGGAGACGCTGACGCTGTCGCTCCCCATGCGCGGCCACATCCAGGTGCGGGTGGCGGAGGCGCGCAACCGCGTCATCACGCTGCTCACGGTGGAGGGGCACCCGCTCTCCGGCGCCATCCGCTTCCTGGTGGAGGAGCGGGAGGGGGGAATCATCCGCTTCGAGATCCGCTCCTTCACCCGCGCCTCCAACCTGTTGGACATGGTGGCGATGCGCACCGCCGGCTTCCTGGCGCAGAAGGCAAACTGGCGCGCCGTGGTCGCCAAGGTCGTGGAGCGCAGCGGAGGCGAGGCCATTGACGGCGTGAAGGACGAGACCGGTTTCCTGAACGAGGAGGACGCGCGCGGCGTGGAGAAGTGGGTGGACGAGCTGGTGGTGGGCCTGCGCCGCGCCGAGGCGCCGGGGCTGGGGGAGGATACGTAGGGCCCTCACCCCCGCTCGTTCCTCGCTGCCCCCTCTCGCCGCGGCCCTCGAGACCGCTTCAGCGGTCTTCCCGTCGTTCCAGCCGGGGGCTTCAGCCCCCGGCGACGCGGCCCTCGATGCTTTATCCCGCTGCTTCACCCCCCGGTGGCGGTTCCTCCCGTGCGCGGATAGATGCGGTAGCGCTCGCGCTTGGTGCGGTTCCATTCGGCCAGCTCGCGGCGCCAGCGCTCGTCGATCACGCGCGGGTCCTCGCCGCGGTCGAAGGCGGCGCGGGCCCATTGCGAGCCGAGCATCTGCGTGAAGCCCGTGTTCTTGATCCTGAACTGCGCCGGGTTCTGCTTTTTCGCCTCGCTCAGCAGCACCAGCGCCGTGTACGCGGGGCGGTAGGTGGCGCGGTCCGTGACCTCCAGGCGCAGCGTGGTGAAGGTCTGGCCCTTGTAGTCCGTATCCACCGCGGGGTCCGTGGTGGGGGTGATCTGCGTGGGGGTCAGCCGCACGCCGGGCAGATTGTACTTCGCCACGGCCGCCAGCAGGCGGTTTGCGTCCAGCCAGGGGGCGCCCACGTAGTTGAAGGGCGCATCGGTGCCGCGGCCCACGTGCACCGTGGTCGCCTCGCCCAGCACGAGGCCGGTGAAGTTCAGCGCGGAAGTCACCGAGCGGATGTTGGGGCTGGGCGGGATGAAGCGGAGCCCCGTCTGCTCGAACCAGGTGCTCGGGTTCCAGTTCTCCGCCGGCACCACGTGCAGGTCGGCGCCGATCTTGGCGTCCTCGTTGTAGTAGCGCGCGATCTCGCCGGCGGTCATCCCGTGGCGGAGCGGGACGCTGTAGTAGCCGGTGATCACCTGCGTCACCGTCTTCACCTCCAGGTCCATCACCGGGCCGTCCTGCATGTCGGTGATGGGGTTGGGGCGGTCGAGAACGACGAAGGGGATCCCCTTCTTGGCGGCCTCCTCCATCGCCATCGCCATCGTCCACACAAAGGTGTAGACGCGCGCGCCGATGTCCTGGATGTCGAAGACCAGCACGTCCACGTTCTCCAGCTCCGCGGCGGTGGGGCGCTGCGTGCGGTCGTAGAGCGAGTGCACCACCACGCCGGTCTTGGTGTCGCGCCCGCCCACGAAGGTGGCGCCGGCCTCCAGGTTGCCGCGGATGCCGTGCTCCGGGCCGAAGAGGGCCACGAGCTGAATGCCCGGGGTGCGGGCGAGGACGTCGGCGCCCAGCTCGCCGGAGCGGGTGACGGCGCTCTGGTTGGTGATGAGGCCCACCCGCTTGCCGCGCACCAGGTGCATGGAGTCGCGCAGGAGGATCTCGATTCCGGGGATCACCGCGCTGCCCGTGCTGGGCGGCTGCTGCGCGCGGTCGGCCGTGGCCGTGGCGGTGGGGCGCGCCACGGAGTCCGCGGAGCCCGCGGCGGTCTCCGGAGGCGAGCCGGTGCGGCATGCGCCCATGGCCAGCAGGGTGGCGGCGAGGGCGGCGGAGCGAATGGAGATCAGGGCTTGGCGATGCGTCATGGCCGTCCGTAAGTTGAGCGATCCGCCGCCCGTCCGGGCGCGCGGCACGGTACCCGCATTGCCGCACCCCGGGCGCGGCGAGTAGAGGGGCATCGCTGCGAAAGGCGCGCCACACCGGCGCGGGCCAGCACATAAAGGGGAGGGGGAGGGGTGAGCGAGACGTTCCGCCCGGCGCGGCCGGACGAGGTGCCCGAGGTGGCCCGGCTGGAGTCGCACAGCTTTCCGTCCACCACACGCACCCATCACTGGTGGGAGGAATGGCTGGTCAACGGCCCGCACGGGGGGCTGGAATCGCTGTGGGTGGCCGAGGAGCACGGCCGCCTGATCGGCGCCTGCCAGCTCCTCTGGCTGCGGCAGTGGATCGCCGGGGTCGCCATGCCGGTGATGGGGCTCGCCTCCGTCGCCATCGCCCCCACGCACCGGCGGCGGGGGCTGGCGGGGCGCATGCTGACCGCCGGATTCGACCACGCCCGCGAGCGCGGCGACGTGGGCTCGGCGCTCTACCCCTTTCGCGCGTCGTTCTACGAGCAGCTCGGCTACGGGCTGGCCGGCGAGGCGCACCAGTACCAGCTCGCCCCAGGCCTGCTGCCGGACGACAAGGCGGAGCGGATGAAGGTGCGGCTGGTGGACTCGCCCGAGGACATGGCGGCCATGCGCGCCGTCTACGCCCAGGCCGCCCAGCGCCTGCAGAGCGGGCAGCTGGACCGCACCGTCCGCTCCTGGCGCAACTCGTGGGGAAGCGAGGACCAGGCGGCCGTCGTCTATTGGGGCGAGAGCGGCGAGGCGGAGGGGTACGCCATCGTCCGCTACCGCGCCGACCTCCCCATCGACAAGCGCTTCCTGGAGGTGGAGGAGCGCGTCTGGCTGACCCTCGGTGCGCAGCGCGGCCTCTACGCCTGGATGTCGTCGCTGGGCGACCAGTGGCGCGAGATCGTCTACCGCGCGCACCCGGAAGAGGGTTTCGGCGACCGGATCAGCGAGCCGCGCCTGCCGCTGTTGAGCAACCCGGGCTGGGGCCTCTGGTTCCCCTCCGCCACCCTTCTCCGCGGCCCCATGTTCCGCGTCCTCGACGTTCCCGAGGCGCTTGGGATGCGCTCGCTGCAGCCCGAGGAGGAGATGACGCTGCGGCTGGAGGTGAACGACGGCCAGGTGGCGGAGAACCGCGGCCCGTGGCGCGTGCGGATGGAGGGCGGCCGGATGGACGTGGAGCCGTTTCGCGGCGGCGCGGTGGACGCCACCTTCTCGCTCCCCATGGACACGCTGTCGCGCATCTTCGTCGGCGCGCTCGCCCCCTGGCAGGCGATCGCCGGCGGCCTCGCCACCATCGACCGGCCGGAGTTCACCAAGGCGCTCGACCATGCCTGGGGAGTGCCGAAGCCGTGGACGTTCGACAAGTTTTGAACGGCAGTCCTAAGTGCTAAGTCCTAAAGTGCTGGGTCTGCAGTTCAGCACTTGGCACTTGGCACTTGGCACTTGGCACTTGGCACTTGGCACTTGGCACTTGGCACTTGGCACTTGGCACTTGGCACTTGGCACTTAGCACTTGGCCTTGGCCTTGGCACTTAGCACTTAGCACTTAGCACTTAGCACTTGGCACTGAGCACTAGGCACTTTTCCTGCGCCGCACCCGGCGATCGCGTGCGACGAACAACCCCTTCTGAAAGGCGGGCAGATGAGGCTTCTGCATCGGTGGGCGGCGCGCGGAGCCGGCGCGCTGGCGGTCTGTGCGGCGCTGGGTGCCGCGGCGTGCGGGGGCGGGGGCGGTGATGCCGGCGGCGGCGGGGCGGCGGAGGAAGCGCCTCCGGGCGGCTACAAGACGTTCGGCGGCGGGCCTCCGGGAGGGACGCTGATCGTCCTCTGGGATCGCGAGCCGGACAACCTCAACCCGCTCACCTTCGACGCGTCGCCGTCGTACAACCTCGTCCACCTGATGTTCAGGGCGCTGGCGCGGCGCGACAGCACGCTCAGCAACTACGTTCCCGACCTCCTGGAGTCGTGGCAGGTGAACGGGAACACGGTGGTGATGAAGGTGCGCCCCGGCCTCAAGTGGCACGACGAAAAGCCGGTGACCGCGGACGACGTGGTGTTCACCATCGAGCGCCAAAAGGATGAGAACGTCGGCTCACCCCGCAAGCCGGACGTGGAGGGGGTGGAGTCGGTGCGCATGGTGGACTCGATGACGGTGGAGGCGAGGCTCTCGCGGATGAGCCCCGCGGCGGTCAACGCGCTCCTGGAGGTGATCCCCGTCCCCAAGCACATCCTCAAGGACGTGGCCCCGGCGCAGATGCGCTTCCACGCCTTCGGCCGCCAGCCGGTGGGGAACGGCCTCTACCGCTTCGGAAGCTGGGAGCAGGGGCGGCAGGTGACGGTCAACGCCAACACCACCGCGCTGGGCGGGCGTCCGTCGATCGACCGCATCATCGTGCGCAACGTCCCCGAGCCGAGCGCCCGCCTCACCTCGCTCCTCAACGGCGAGGGCGACCTCACCAAGGTGTCGGCGGACCAGAAGGGGCGCGTGGAGAGCTCGCAGGCCGTGAAGCTGCACCACACCCCGCGCGTGCGCCCGGGATGGATCGCGTGGAACGTGGACAAGGAGCCCGTGAGCGACATCCGGGTGCGGCAGGCGTTCCTGATGTCGATCAACCGCCCCGCGCTCGTCGAGGGCCTCCTGCGCGGGGCGGGCGAGCCGGCTCTGTCGCCCATCCCGCCCGCGCTCCGCGAGCACTCGCGCGACGTGCGCACCATCCCGTACGACGTCGCGGGCGCCGGGCGCCTGCTGGACGCCGCGGGCTGGCGCGACACCAACGGCGACGGGATACGCGACAAGGGCGGGAGGCCGCTGAACCTGGAGATCGAGTTCAGCTCCAGCGACCCCATGCGCCCGGACATGCTGGTGGGGATGCAGAGCCAGGCCAAGCAGGCCGGCATCAACCTGGTCCTCAAGCCGATGGAGAGCACCACCTGGGTCTCGCGCCTCCGCGCGCGCCAGTTCACCGGCTCGTTCTGGGGCTGGGGATGGGGCCCGGGGGTGATGGCGCCCAACGCGGAAGCCATCTGGCACTCGCGCTCCATTCCCCCGGGCGGCGCCAACTTCGCCGGCTACAAGAACCCGCGGGTCGACGCCCTCATCGATTCCCTCCTGGTGGAGGCGGACACGACGCGTGCCCGCGCCATGTGGCGCACGCTGGAGCAGACGGCGATCGACGACGCCGTCTACGCGCCCATCTTCCTGGACCCGGAGTTCTACGGCGTCAGCGCGCGCTTCTCCAACGTCAAGTTCCGTGGTCCGGAGTGGTGGGAGGACGTGATCTTCTGGAGCATCCCCACGAACCGGCGGACCGCGCGGGACCGGATGGCGGCGCAGGTTAAATGAGGGGATGAGGGGATGGGGGATGAAGGGATGAAGGGATGTAGTTCCCCATCCCCCATCCCCTCATCCCCCATCCCTGTAGTTCAGTGGGAACAGACGCCGCCCCCCGGGGGTCCAACCATCCAGTAGAGCGTGGCGGGCATTCCGGCCCGCGCAGGAGCAGCACCCGGAGTATCGTGTGACCGTGTCCGTCGTACCCGAGCGCATTCCGGCCCTCGAAGCCCTTTCGGACGGCTTCTGCATGGTGGGCCCGGAGTGGCGCCTCACCTTCTGCAACGCCGCCGCCGAGCGGATGCTGGGCACCCCCCGCGAGGAGCTGCTCGGCCTCCACGTATCCGACGCCTTCCCGGACGCGGACGAGGCGTTCGTGCGCGAGCGCCTGTCGCGGGCGCGTAACGCGGACGGGCCGGTCCGCGTGCCTGGCGAGGAGATCTTCCCCGGCGCGCCGCACCGCTTCTGCGTGATCGTCACGCCCGCCGAGGAAGGCATCGCGCTCCAGCTTCGCGCCGTGGAGCCGGATGCGGGACGCTCGCGCGGGCTGCTGGAGTCGCTGCGGCACGGGTGCGTGGCGGTGGATGCGGCGGGGCGGATCACGTACGCCAACCGCGCCGCCCGTGGTGTCTTCGGCGCCCGCCGCGATGCCGTTCCCGGCGCGGAGATCTGGCAGCTGCTCCCCGAGGAGCCGGCCCTCCTCCGCGACACCCTGCGCGCGGCGCTGGCTGACGGGAAGCCGCACCGGCTCCACGCCATCGCGGTCGAAGCAGAGCCCTTTCGCGGGCGCTACTTCGACGTGTGGACGCGCCCGCTGACGGACGGCGGCGCCTCGATCCTGTTCGAGGACGTGACGGCGCGCGTGGAGCGCGACAGGGACCTGGCCCGCTACGCCGCCGAGGCCGAGGAGGCGAGCCGGGCCCGCGCCCGCTTCTTCGCCGCGGCCAGCCACGAGCTGCGCACGCCGCTGCACGCCATCGTCGGCTACTCGCACCTCCTGGCCACCGCCACCTTCGGCGACATGCCGCGCGAGGCCCAGCGCGCCGCCGAGCGCTCCAGCATGTGCGCCGAGCACCTGTCGCGCCTCGTGGACGACGTCCTTCTCCTCTCCACCACCGAGATCGACCGCCTGCGCGTGGTTCCGGTGCGGCTCGCCCCGGCGGACTTCCTGCACGCCGCCATGGAGCCGCTCCGCGTGCAGGCCGAGGCGAAGGGGCTCTCCTTCACCATCGTCGCCCCCGAGACGCTCCCCGCGGTCGAGAGCGACCCGGAGCGGCTGCGGCAGGTGCTGCAGGCGGTGGTGGGGAACGCCCTCAAGTTCACCCCGCGCGGCAGCGTCCGCGTGGAGGCGCGCACCGCGGGCGACCCCGGCACCCTGGAGTTCCGCGTCGCCGACACCGGCCCGGGCATCCCCGCCGCCGACCGCGAGCGGATCTTCCAGCCGTTCGAACAGCTTTGCGACCCATCCCGAACCGATTCCGCCACCCGCGGCACAGGTTTGGGGCTCACGGTCGCCCGACAGCTCGCGCGTCGCCTGCACGGCACGCTCGACGTGGAGGACGGGGAAGCGGCCGAGGGCGCCGTCTTCCGCCTGCGGGTCCCGGTGAACTTCCCATCGCAGAGCTGATCACGCGAGCCACGACGGCCCGCGCCCTTTCCGGGTCGCGGGCCGTTTCGCTATGTTGCGCGAGCATTTGCGCGCGTTCCGCATCCTCACGACCGACCCCCATGCTGCGTCTTCACGAGTACCGCTACCACCGTCCCGAGCGCCTCGCCGACGCGCTCGCGCTGCTGCGCGGGCACGAGGATGCGCTCGCCATCGCCGGCGGCACGGACCTGATGCCGAACATGAAGCACCGCCTCTTCACCCCGCGCCACCTGGTCGCGGTCAAGGGAATCGCGGAGCTGCGCGGCATCGGCCTGGCGGACGGCGCGGGGAACATGGTGGCGGATGACTCGCCCGACGCGCGGGAGCTGGTGATCGGCGCCGGCGCCACGCTCACCGAGGTGTCGCGCAACCCGCTGGTGCGCCGCCACTTTCCCTCGCTGGCCGAGGCCGCCGGCAAGGTGGCCGCCCCGCAGATCCGCAACTCCGGCACGATGGGCGGCAATCTTTGCCTGGACACGCGCTGCACCTACTACAACCAGTCCTACTTCTGGCGCGAGGCCCTGGGCTTCTGCCTCAAGAAGGACGGCGACGTCTGCCACGTCACCAGGGTCGGCAAGAAGTGCGTCGCCGCCCACTCCGCCGACACGCCCCCCGTGCTGATGACGCTCGGCGCCTCGCTCGACCTCGCATCCGCCGACGGCGCGCGCACGCTCTCGGTCGCGGACTTCTTCATCGCCGACGGCAAGTCGAACACGCTGCGCTGCCGCGACGAGCTCATCCACCGCATCCGCATCCCGCTGCCCGGGCCCGGACTGCGCACCGCATACCGCAAGGTGAGGCAGCGCAACTCGGTCGACTACCCCCTCCTCTCCATCGCCGCCGCCGCGCGCCTCACGCCCGACAGCCGCGTCGAATCGCTGTCGCTGGTCGTCTCCGCGCTGGGAGCGAAGCCGCGCGTGGTCTCGGGGCTGGACAAGCTCGCCGGCGCCCCGCTCCGCGAGGTGGTGGACGCCGCCGCCCAACTCGCCTTCAAGCAGTGCCACCCCCTCGAGAACCTCATCGTGGACCCCGACTGGCGTCACGCCATGGTCCCCGTCTACGTCCGCCGCGCCCTCGAGGAGATGGCCTGACGGTCGCCCCGGCCCTCCCCTCCATCCTCCTCGACCTCCCGCCCGTCGCACCGAATCCCGTAGGGGCAGACCCACGTGACCCACGTGTCTGCCCGCCCTTTCCCCGCCTCGACCACCGCTACACGCGCCGGCGTAGACCCCATCTTCACGGTCACGGCTCCTACTCCGCCACCCGCCGAACCATCTCTGTCGGAACCCCCGAATACCCCTTGTCGCCACGCCGGCAGCGGTGCAGCTTTTGCGCTCCATTCTCGCCGAAACGTTGAGCGCACCAGGGCCGTGGCACTGACTACAGAGCAAATCGGGAAGCTGGCCGAGTACATCGTCTCGACGGACCTCTCGCGGCCAGTGAAGGGCGGCTACGAGCGTGCTCTCTTCAGGATGACGCACCTGGGCGACGCCTATCCGACGATTGACTTCCTGGTCGATATCCTTGGACCGGGAGCGGAGGCGCAGGGCTTTTTCTTTGCTCGGGTAAAGGGGACGGTTCAGAAGGCATCCTCTGCGGGGAGGCTTCCCGTCGCGATGCGGCCGGACAGGTTCAACAAAATGGTGGCGATCCCGGCCCCCACGTACCTCATTGGGGTGGACGTACGCTCCGAGAACTCGTACATCGTCGCGGCTCATGATCGCCGGTCGAGCCGGGTATCGAGCATCACGCGGGAGTATCCCCTGCGCAACGACGCGGTCAGGACCGGGTTGTACCAGGAGGTTGAGAGCTTCTGGAAAGCGAGCCGGCGTGCACTTCGGCACACGAGGTTCAAGGATGTCTAACCCGCAGGCGTTTCTCGAAATCGAACCGGGAGGGCCGGAATACGTCGGCTGGCGCAGCAGGATTCTGGCGGAGCTGGCGCTGGCTCGCGTTCCGGAGTTGACGGTGTTCAAGGATCCGCCCGGCCAGGAGTACGACCTCGTGGTAGCCACTGACGACGGCCTTTTCTTTCAGGTTGGCGTGAGGGGCTTTTCCTCATTCCGAACCAAGGCGGGGCAGATCGACGCCATCCCGGAGCTGCGCTGGCCCGTCGCCGCGACAGAGGTACGGCGGGCTCGGAGGAATCTGAGCCCAGTCGTTCTCTTCCTTTTCGATGCGGACCGGGATCACGGGCGCTATGCCCGCCTGGACGTGCTGCCTGCCCCCGCCCGCGGCGCCAAGTCGGTCATGGTGAGCTTCCCCGTCTCCGACGTGCTCACCAGGGAGGGAGTCGAGCGGCTCGTGGCCGAGCTCCGGGCAACGCGCAGGCAGATGGCAGATTCGAGCGCGGCGTAGGTACGCAACGAGGGGGCGCCAGCCGCGGCGCCCCCTCGTCGATCAGACCGTCACCCCGTGTTAGCCGGGTCTCAGTCTTCCCACTTGATGTACTCGAAGCCCGTGCGGCAGCGGTTGCACCAGTACTGCGCGACGGAGAGCTGCCCACCGAACGGGTTGATCAGCCGGGTGTCGCGCCCGTCGCAAAAGGGGCAGGGCGCGGCGTCGGGGAGGGTGCTCTCCTCCACCTCGTCGGCGCGGCGGTCGGCGTGCGGCTCGGCCACGTCAGTCCAGGAGCATCGCGCGGTTCTTGTCGCCGCGGGCGCGGGCGGCGGTCTCCTCGTCCAGCACTCCGCTGGCGCGGCGGGTGGCGTCGTTCCAGCCGTCCCAGTGCAGCGTGGCGTCGCAACGCCACTCGCCGCCGTCCACCTGCGCGATTCCTAGCGACTCGGCCAGGCCGGCCTCGGCGAGCACTGGGCCCACGCGGCGGAGGAAGCGTGCGCGCAGGGCGGACGGCCCCTGCGATACGATCCCGTCGGACAGGAGGAGCTGGTTGGACTCCGCATCGTCGCGCCCGAGCCAGCGGAGCGCTTCGGGGAGATAGCCGGCCAGCGCCGCCGCGAACTCGCCGCGGACCACGGACACGCCGGCGATCCGCCGCGCCCACCCGGCCGAGTACTGGAAGTGGAAGCGCTCCTCGTCCAGCAGCTTCTGCACGCGGTTGTGCACGGGGACGTAGCGGCTGTCCAGCAGCGCGCCGTACTGCACCGTGAGTGCGGTGTCCAGCAGGAGCCCGGCGGCCACCGTCTCGCTCCACGAGCCGAAGCCGCGGTCGAGCGGCCCCATGCTTCGGTACTCCGCGGCGGCGCGCCCGTGCTCCAGTTCGCCCTTGGGGTCGTCGCCGAACTCGGATAGGAGTGCATAGGTCAGGCGCCCGTGCCCCCACTCGTCCTGCGCCATCGACGACGCGGCGATCCCCGCCTCCAGCGTGGGCGCGCCGAGCATCTTGTCCGAGTAGCGGAGGCCCAGCACACGCTTGCAGTCGGCCAGCGTCAGGATCAGGTCGCGGAGCGCGGCGCGGACGCCCTCGCCCAGCTCCTCCGCCTTCTCCACCCGCGCGGCTCCCTCTGCGATGCTCATTCGCCCTCCTTGATGGCCACATCGCTTCCGCCGTACGCCCCGGTGGCGCGCGCGTGGACGATCGAGTCCTCGGCGGCGGGGGCGTTGGCCGTCACGAACTGGCTTTCCCCCGGATCCACCGGGATGATGGCGCTGCGCGGAATGACGCACATCTCCGCCCAGTTCTGCTCGTCGTACGTCTTCCAGGCGTACACGCGCGCCAAGTCGTCGTCTGTCGCGTTGATGAAGCCGATGTGCCGCAGCGGCTCTTCGCGCCCCTTGCGCGCGAACACTTCGTATACGGGTTCTTTCATTTAGAGATCACGGTGCGGAGTGCTGGTCCGGGGTAAAAGTGCCTAGTGCCCAGTGCCAAGTGCCTAGTGGGAGGCTACTTGGTACTAGGCACTCGGCACTGGGCACTTCGTTACATCGACACACCCATCGTCTTCAGCATCTCCCGGCCCTCGGGCGAGATGCGGGCTTTGGTCCACGCGGGGGTCCACACCTCGTTGACCTTTACCTCGGCCACGCCGGGCTCGCGCTGCAGCCGGTCCTGGATGTCGAAGTGGATGAAGGCCATGCACGGGCAGGCCGTCGCCGTGAAGGTGAGGTCCACCTCCACCGCCATCCCCTCCCGCCGCACGTCGTAGATCAGCCCCAGGTCCACGAGCGAGATAGGGATCTCGGGGTCCATCACCTCGCGCAGCGCATCCCACAGCGCTCCCGTGCGCTCCTCCGCCGGCACCGGGTAGGATCGAAGTGCGTCAGTGCGTGAGTGCGTGAGTGCGCTGGACTCCTCGCCCGCACCGTACAAACGCACTGACGCACTCCCGCACTCACGCACTGCGGTCGCCGTCACGCCGCCTCCAGCATGCCCCGGAACGCCCGCCCTTCCTGGATCGACTCCACGAAGCGCTTGTTCGCGGGCCCGCGCCCCTTCCACCGCTCGAACACCTGGCTCCACGAGATCCCGCCCTCATCCATGAGCCAGCGCTTCTCGTCCTCGTCGTACTCGCAGGGGAAGGCGTAGTCCAGCACGAAGCGCTCGCGCCCCTCGTCCCAGTGCGCCGGCACCTTGATGCCGATCGACTCGCAGAGCGGCACGGTGGACTGCATCCACGTCTGCCGCAGCTCGTCGTTGGTCATCCCCTTGAGCTTGTAGTCGAGCTGGCCCGAATGGCGCTTCATGTCGTCCGGAAGCCCGAACCACTCCACCGCCATCGGGAACATCCAGTCCACGGCGCGCTGGATCGACTCCTTGGCCTCGCCGCCCGCGGCCGAGAGGCGCTTCATCCACATCTCGCCGTGGCGCAGGTGAAAGGTCTCCTCCTGGTCCACCTTGACCAGCGCGCGCTTGAGCGGGCCGTACGACGTGTTCTTGAAGACGTCGCCCAGCAGGGTGATCCCGGCGCGATCGTAGAGGCCGTTGGCCACCACCAGCTCCGCCCAGTTCTCCAGCGGGTGGTCGAAGCCGTACGGGTGCTTGAACTCGTGCGCCTGGCGGCCGTACACGAGCTGCTCCTTGTCCATCCCCAAATCTTCGAGGAGGCGGTACGCGATGTTAGCGTGCGCCAGCTCGTCCTGGATGATGGCCGTGGCGCTCACCATCGTGTTGGTGGACGGCGCGTCCTTGGCCGCCCCGAAGTACGCCGGCGCGGAGATCAGCTCCGTGTCCGCCTGCACCAGCAGCTGCACGATCAGCGCGTTCCGGTACCCCTCCGTCATCTCGTCGGGATACTCGACGATGAAGCCGTTGTGGACCTTTTCCTTGAGCTCTTCGTCAGTGTATCGGGCCATCCGATCCTCTCCCTCTGCGGGTGGAACGTGAAATTTCGTCTCATCGTTGTTCATCCGGTCGCCCCGCCTCGTCCGCGGAGCGGGCGATATCCTGGTCGTAGCAGTTGTAGTCCCGCACGAATGTCCGTTCGAACGATCGTTCGAGAGCGCTGAAGCTACGCCATCCAACCCTGAGCGTCAAGCCGAGGGGGCAGCGGTGCCGCGGAATGTAAGAGGAGAGGCGTAACTGACGCTAGCGCAGCATTCTCCCCCGAACCTCGAAATGGTGCTGATGATGAGAAGGGAAGAGGAACGGCTCTTATCGGGAGCCATGCAACTGGTTCACCCGTTGATCCCAAGCAGGCTCACTGCGGTGCATGGACCGCTAGCGCTGGTGCGGGAGGATTTCAGGGCACACGGGCCAGCGGCTGTTCGCGAGCAGGAATCCGCAGGGGCTTTCTTGATTGCATCCGCTCGCTTACGGCGCCGCGACGCCAAGTGCGTTGAGAGCCCCCATTGCCTCGACTGACCCCGCAGCAGCAGCTTTTCGGAACCAGTGGATCGCCTCTGCCTGATTTTTCCGTACACCTAGGCCATTATAATGTAGTGCTCCCAAATTATACATTCCTTGCGCGGATCCCGTATTGGCTGCCCGTAGGTACAACGTTCTCGCCGCCTCATAGTCTCGCCTTACTCCTATACCCTCTTGGTACATTGATCCGAGTTCAGACATCCCTCGGGATGACCTTGCGTCTGCTGCCGTCCTAAGCCAATGAATCGCCTTGTTCAGATCGGGAGAACCGGTTAGGCCAAGTTTATACATCAGGCCCGCGTTGACCATGGCGTTTAACGAGCCTGCGTTCGCTCCCTTCTCATACCAGTGCAGAGCGGAATCGGGACGAGATTGTACCCCTAGCCCTTGACGGTACATATCACCAATGTTGTTCATGGCTTCGGCGTACCCATTTCGCTCGGCCAATAGGAACCATTCCTTCGCAACCATGTAATTTCGGTCAACGCTAAGTCCGTCTTTGTAGACAATTCCTAGCGCGTTCATCGAGCGTGCGTCTCGTTTCGTGGCGCCTCGGCGGAGCCATTTCAATGCCATGTCATGATCTTTGTCGGTACCGAAACCGTTCAAATACATGATTCCTAAAAAGCCCATGGCCTCCGGGTTGCCCGCTTCGGCCGCTGCCGTGAATATGGGCAGTGCCTCGGCATATTCCTTCTCCGCATAGCGATGCCGGGCGGCTGCTATAGAGCCTGCGGTGCCCACCGGAGCGTTGTCTAGTCTTCCCGCGGAGCCGTTTGGGTTGGTGCTAGAGTCGAGCGGAGCGGCGGGAGCAGGGGATGGTTTAGGTTCTGGAGACGGGTTAGGTGGTACAGGTTCGTTCCTGGTACTATCTGCTGGGGGACGTGGAGCCGGAGGGGTAGGAGGGTTTTCGGGGTTCGCATTCAGAAGAACCGCGCCCAACAGAGCGACAAATGCAACGCTAGTCCCCCATAGCCACTTCCAACCCGCGCGTACGGCCCGGGGCAGAGGTGCGGGGGGTTCTGGTCGAAGGCTCTCACGAACATCGGCTTCTACTCGGAATTGGGACCTGCTCTCCAGATTGAGATCACCGGAATGTTCTCGTCGCGCACCTGCAGCATCGTCTCGTTCAAGCGCGGCATCGGTCTTACCGGCACCTTTGGAAGACAGGGAGTCGCGCCTCCCGACTAGCCGCACGTACGCGATGGGCAGCGGAAGCTTGTCATTCGTTTCGGGATCCGCCGCTTCGACACCATACTCACGGTACAGGCGCTCGAAGCTGTCGCTGTTCTGCCACCTCGGAGTGACAATGCCTCCTTTGAGCGCTGCCGCGGCGGCGGCGAGGAGTCGTTCGGGCGAGACGGAAGTGACTCGCTCACCAATTTCGTACGCGTAATCTCTGATGTAAAATAGCTTAAAGAGGAGCTCCACGGCGAGGTCCCGTGAAACAAGAATTGCGTCTGGGCCACTTGAGCGAGCCTCCCCCGGTATTCCAAGCATGCTACCGACGTGAGATGCAAGTGCCCGGAGAAGCGTGCCATCCACCCCCGCCACCGATAGCTTAACTCGTTCCGGCCACTGTCTAGGGGAGCATGGTTCTCGACAGAAGAGGTAGCAGGGATCCCACTTCCACAGAGCTTCACCAAGTAGATGATTCACATCATACCCTGGACTCCGCGTCGGCAGCTCATGGAGCACCGCCTGGATCGAGCAGACGATACCGTCGATTTTCCCATCCACATACCAGCGTTCGAGCAATTGCCTACATGCGGTAATCTTTTGTGTCGCGTCCCCCCGAAATACACGTAATGTCTTCCCGGTCAGGGTTTTCCCCCTCTCCTCGGCTATCCCTCCTGCTACGTCATCGAACTCCAGCAGCACGCCGAATCGTACCGCGGACTGCTCCAGCACGTGCAGGATCTCGGCACCCGTCGAACCACCGATGCTTAGGTAAGCCAAGCGTTCAAGCCGCGCACCATACGTATCAAGTTCAGCAAGGACCTCCTTCGCCTTGTTAACCCCTGATTGATTGAATGCCACATGATATTGAGTCTCGGCATCGCTACCCGGCCGTTCACTGCTATAACCGAGCAGTTCCTTAATGCGATTATTGAGGTCAGTCATGGAGACCCTGAAGAGTAGGTGCGGACTCAGCCTATAAGTTTCGAGTGCAGTCGTCCGTGCAATCCGCACGTTTACCGGTTCAACAGCTACCTCCACCAGAAGTCGCTGATCCCGTGGCGCATGGCGGGTGAGGGAACCAACCTCCGCGCCGGCGCGGTCAATCGATCAGTTCCCACCGATAGGAGTTACGCAGTTGGCTGTAAGCAGGTAGCTTACAGCTATGAACGCATCCAAGGTGATTGATAGCCACTACATACAGTTCCTGATCGCCAGTCCGCGCATGGTGAGTGGCACGGAAGCCGCCCGCGTGCATCCGGAGAGCGGAACTGAAGCGCCAGCGCACGATGCGTTTACGCGCTTGCTACACCGGCTGGAGCCCGATCCAGAGACCTTGTGGCAGGAGGCTCGCACTCAGGTCCGGCGCCGCCGAGGCGTGCTGGTGCTGGACGATACCACGTTGGACAAGC
>DASVQP010000056.1 GCA_036389135.1 Longimicrobium sp. | reverse complement strand
CCGGGCGGAAGCGGTGCTGCAGACACACGCCGCAGCGGACGCCCGCGGCCTCGGCGGCCGCTGCCAGCGCCTCGCCGCGCGCGACGGTCAGCTCGATCGGCTTCTCGACCAGGATGTGCTTTCCGGCGGCGATGGCGGCGTGCGCGACGGGCAGATGCGCACCAGGCGGGGTGAGCACGAGCACGAGGTCCAGCCCTGGCGCCGCCAGCAGCGCCGCCTGCTCCGCGAAAACTGGCGCATCCCAGCGCGCCGTGAAGTCATCCCGCCGGGTAGCGGAGGGCGCGTGGCCTCCGATGATCCGGACCCGCCCCGACTCCTCCAGCTCCCGCAGGCTCATCATGTGCGGTGCCGTGGCCATGCCGAGGCCGATGAGGCCCACCCCGATCGGCATTCCCTTCACTTTCTCCCCGGGTGCTTCTTCCCGCTTCACAGGCGCAGTCGCCGCGACCTATCGTTCCGAGACGCAGGCTTGTCCCACGTATTCAACGATCCGGCGGAAATGTCGGACGGCCCCGAGGAAATGTCCATGACCGTGATGTCCCTCTCCCGCCGCGATCTCGCGCGGCTGCTCGGCGCCTCCGCGGCGTTGCTCCCCCTGCTGCACGGCGGGCGGGCGCTGGCCCAGGCGCGGCGCGACACGTTGGTGATCGGCATCGACATCAGCGACACCATCACCTTGGACCCCGTTCGACAAGCGCAGTACACGCCGCCGCTGACATTGGCCGCTTGCTACGACAGCCTCCTGACGCTGGAGCCGGACGACCTGATAAACCCCAAGCCTTCCCTCGCCACGCGATGGGAGCGGCGGCCAGGCGGTGACGGCTGGCGTTTTACGCTCCGCCAGGGCGTCAAGTTCGCCTCCGGCGCCACCATGACGGCGGAGGACGTGAAGTTCTCCTTCGACCGCCTGATCAACATGAAGGAGCAAACGCAGCAATACATCAAGGCGGTGGACCGGGTGGAGGTGGTGGACGCCAACACCGTGGATTTCATCCTGAACGCGCCCAACGCACCGATTCTGCCCATCCTGTGCAACCCGGGATGCTCGGTGCTCGAGAAGGCGGTGCTGCTGCAGCATGGCGCCGTGCAGGGCGCGGAGGCGAAGGACCGGGACAAGGCGACGGAGTGGCTGAACGGCAACTCCGCCGGCACCGGCCCCTACCGCTTGGTGCGCTGGGAGCGGAACGGCCAGATCCTGCTGCAGCGGAACCCGAACCACTGGCGCGGCGCGCCCGCCTTCGAGCGGGTCGTGATCCGCCACCTCTCCGACAGCGCGGCGCAGTTGCTGGCCGTGCGCCGCGGCGACGTGCACGCGGCCTTCAACCTTATCCCCGAGCAGATCGCAACGTTGCGCGGTGACGTCAACGTCCGTGTGGACCGGCTGCCTAGCCTCGATTTCGTGTACATGGCGCTGACCGGGAACCCGGCTGCCAACCCGGCACTGGCGAAGAAGGAGGCACGGCAGGCAATCGGCCACGCCATCGACTACGACGGCATCCTGGGCAACCTCCTCGGCGGTGCCGCGCTCCGCCCGGCGCACTTCCTGCCGATCGGCGTCAACGGCAGCACGGAGCAGATCGCGCGCGAGGTGGGCTTTAGGCAGGATCTGGACAAGGCGCGGCAGCTGCTGCAGGCCGCCGGCGTGCCGGACGGGTTCGAGATGGAGATCGCCTATGGCCAGGCGGCGGTCGCCGGCATCTCCTATCAGGTGCTGGGGCAGAAGCTGCAGTCGGACCTGGCGCGCGTGGGCATCCGCGCGCGGCTGAACCCGATGGACCAAGTGAACCTCCGCACCGTCTACACCCAA
>DASVQP010000055.1 GCA_036389135.1 Longimicrobium sp. | reverse complement strand
AGCACTTGGCACTTGGCACTTGGCACTTGGCACTTGGCACTTGGCACTTGGCACTTGGCACTTGGCACTTGGCACTTGGCACTTGGCACTTGGCACTTGGCACTTGGCACTTAGCACTTGGCACTTAGCACTTAGCACTTAGCACTTAGCCCTTAGCACTTCCGTCCCTATTCCGCCCTCAACGCCACCATCGGATCCACCCGCGCGGCGCGGCGGGCGGGAAGCCACGACGCCACCAGCGCCACCGCCAGCAGGAGCACCGGGACGGCGGTGAAGGTGAGCGGGTCGGTGGCGCTGACGCCGTACAGCGGGCTCGAAAGGAGACGCGTGGCCGCGACGGCCATCACCACCCCGATCGCGGCGCCGAGCGCGGTGATCTTGAAGCCGTGGCGCACCATCATCCGCACCACGTCGCCGGCGCGGGCGCCGAGGGCCACGCGCACGCCGATTTCGCGCGTGCGCTGGCCCACCTGGTACGCCAGCACGCCGTAGATGCCGATGCACGCCAGCAGCAGCCCCAGCACCCCGAAGCCGCCGATGAAGAAGGCCGCGATGCGCTGCGGAAAGAGCGACACGCCGATCATCGACGTCAGCGGCATCGCCTGCTCGGGGGCGACGTTGGCGTCCATCCCCTGCAGCTCGCGGCGGATGGCCTCCAGCGCCGCGCCCGCGCCGCGGTCCGCGCGGGCCATGATGGTGACGCCCGGGCTGTAGTTCTGCGCGACGGGGCGGTAGAGGAAGGAGACCGGCCGCTCGCCGAAGCGCTCGTAGGTGCCGTTGGCGACCACTCCGACCACTTCCACCGGCGGGCCGTCGCCCAGGCGCACCGTCCGGCCGAGGGCGCTGGCGCCGGGCCACAGCCGCTGCGCCAGCGTCTGGTTGATGACCACCACCGGCGGCGCCCCCGCGCGGTCCGCGTCGGTGAAGACGCGCCCGGCGCGCAGCGGGATCTGCAGCGTGGCGAAGAAGCCCGGGTCCACCGCGTCGATGCTGACGGTGATCGCGTCCTTCTTGCCCGGCAGGCGGAGCTCTTCGCTGCGCACGTTGCCGCTCATCGGCGCGAAGTCGGCCAGGGTGGCGGAGCGCACGCCAGGCGCCGCGGCCACCCGCTCCAGCAGCCGGCGCTGGAACGCCTCGCCGCGCGCCCGGTCGTAGCCGTGCGGCTCCAGGTCAACGCGCGCCACCGCCACGTCATCGGCCACGAAGCCAGGATCCGCGGAGAGCGAGTGCTGCAGCGTGCGGGCAAAGAGCCCGGCCACCAGCATCAGGAGCATCGCCAGGGCGAGCTGCCCCACCACGAGCCCGCTGCGCAGACGGCCGCGGCGTGCGCCCTCGCGCGTGCCGCCGTCCTTGAGCCCGCTGAGCACGTCGGTGCGCGAAGCCTGCAGCGCCGGCATCAGCCCGAAGGCCACGCCCGTCAGCAGCGCCAGCGCCAGCGCGAAGCCCAGCACGCGCGGGTCCGGGCGCAGGTCGAACGCGATGCGGGTGGGGAAGGGCGGCTGCATGGAGGAGAGCATCCGCGTGAGCCAGATCGTCAGCACGACTCCGGCGCCCCCGCCCAGCAGGAAGAGGAGGACGCTCTCCCCCAGCAGCTGCCTCACCAGGTTGCGGCCCGTGGCGCCCACGGCCAGGCGGATCGCCATCTCGCGGCGGCGGGCCACGGCGCGGGCCAGCAGCATCCCCGCCACGTTGGTGCCGGCGATCAGGAGCACGAAGAGGGCGGTCGCCAGCAGCAGTCCCATGAACCCGGCCACGGGCATGCGCATGTCGCCCGGCACGCCGGTCAGCGGCTCCAGGCGCACGTCCAGCACCCTGGCGTTCGGCTCCTCCAGCGGCACGCGCGCGGCGGCCACCTTGAGCGCGGCGCCGGCCCGTTCCTGCGTCATCCCCGGCCGCAGGCGGCCGAAGAGGATGAGCGAGGCGCCGGGATTGGAGTTGATCGCCTCGTTCGCCCTGCCGATGCCGGCCGCGCCCAGGGTGACCCACACGTCCGCCACGCCGCCCACCAGCGTCCCCCCGAACTCCTTTGGCGCCACGCCCACCACGGAGAGCGGGCGGCTGTCCAGGTGCACGGTGCGCCCGACGACGCCGGGGTCGCCCCCGAAGCGCGTCTGCCACAGGTGGTGGCTGATGACGGCGAGCTGCTCCTTTTCGTCGGGGCCGGTGAAGAAGCGGCCCAGGGCGGGCCTCACCCCGAGCACTTCCCAGTAGTTGCCGGACGCCACCACGCCCGTGAGCACCTGCGCCTGCCCGGTGGCGCGCAGCGACATCTCCTCGTAGCGCTGCGCCGCCAGCCCGCTGAAGATCCCGGCGGATGCCTCGCGATACGCCACGTAGCGCGGGTACGAGACGGCGCTGTAGCCCATCGACATCGACCGCATCCCGCGCAGCGTCTCCTGCACTCCCACCACGCGCCCCGGCTCCGCGATGGGGAGGGGGCGCAGAAGCAGCGCGTTGACGAGCGAGAAGACCGTCGTCGTTGCGCCGATCCCCAGCGCGATGGTTGCGATGGAGACGAGGGCGAAGAGGCGGCTGCGCAGCAGCGACCGCCCCGCAAGGCGAAGCTCCCGCGCGATGTCCATCACCCCACCTCGAATCCGTGCCGCCCCATCTCCGCCGCCACCGCCGACGAGCGCTCCTCGCGCACCACCCGGCCGTCGAACATGTGGATGCTGCGCTCGGCGTGCTCGGCGTAGCGCGGGTCGTGCGTCACCATGACGATGGTGGCGCCCTCGCGGTGGAGCTCCTGCAGCAGCCCCATCACCTGCTCGCCGTTGGTGGAGTCAAGGTTGCCCGTGGGCTCGTCCGCCAGGAGCACGGAGGGGGTGCCGGCGATGGCGCGCGCCACGGCCACGCGCTGCTGCTGGCCGCCGGAGAGCTGCGCCGGGTAGTGCCCCACGCGGTGCCCCATCCCCACCCGCTCCAGCGCCTCTGTCACGCGCTTGTTGCGCTCGGCCGCCGGCATCCCGCGGTAGGTCAGCGGCAGCTCCACGTTCTCCTTGACGGTCAGGTCGCCGATCAGGTTGAACGCCTGGAAGATGAAGCCGATCTCGCGGTTGCGGATGTGCGCGCGCTGCGAGGCCGTGAGCCCGGACACCGGCTGCCCGTTGAGCGTGTACGTGCCGTCGGTGGGCGAATCGAGCAGCCCCAGGATGGAGAGGAGCGTCGTCTTCCCGCAGCCGGACGGCCCGGCGATCGCCACGTACTCGCCGGAGCGGATCTCCAGGTGGACGTTGTTGAGGGCGTGGGTCTCCACCTCTTCGGTCAGGAACACCTTGCCGACAGAGTCCATCTGGATGAGCGGCTTGGTTGCGGTTTCCATGGAACGGCTCCGGGTTGGATGAGAACTGAAGTGCGTGAGTGCGTTGGTGCGTTTTGAACCGCGAGGCAGGGCTTCGTGCATTGGATGCGCGGGAGCGTGAATACGTTGGGACGCACTCACGCACTAACGCACCTTTTTTCCTACTTCAGCTTGACCCGTTCCGAGCCGTCGTACGCGCTCATGTCGGACAGGATCACCACGTCGCCCGGCTTGAGGCCGGTGACTACTTCCACCGTGCTCGCGGAGCCGCGGCCCAGCTTCACCGCCACGCGCGATGCCTCGGCGCCGGCGGGGTCCAGGCGGAACATGCTGACGGTGCTCTCCGCCTGGCCGTAGGCGGGGCGGCCCACGTACATCACGTTCGTCAGCCGCTCGATGTCCACCGTGCCGTCCACCGACAGGTCGGGGCGGGCGCCGCGGGGGAGGGGGCCCTCCAGCGTCACGTCGATGGCCACGCTCCCGTTCTGCACCGAGGGGTCGATGCGCACCACCCGGCCGCGCACGATGCCGTTGCGCGTGTCCACCGAAGCGGGGAGGCCGACCACCAGGTCCTTGGCCTGCGTCTCCGGGATGCGGAGCACCGCCTTGAGCCGGCCGGGCTGCACCACGCGGGCGAGGGTGGTGCCGCTGTTCACCCACTGCCCCGGCTCCACCGAGAGTTCCTGGAGCACGCCGTCGCTGCCGGCGCGCACCTGCATGGCGTCGATCTGCCGCTGCTGGAACTGGATGAGGGTGCGCAGGATTCCGAGCTGCGACCGCTGCGCGCTGATCTGCGAGCTCATCGACTGGCTGATGAAGGCCAGCCGGCGCTGCTCCACGCCGAGCCGCACGCGCAGCTCCTCGGCGTTGTCGCGCGCGCGGTCGAGCTCCTGCTGCGACACCATTTTCTGCGCGGCGAGCCCCTCGGCGGCGCGCGCCACGCGCTCGTTCTCGCGAAGCTGGTTGCGCACGGTGGCCACGGTGGCCTCCTGCGTCAGCCGCTGCGACTCCAGGTTGCTGCGAAGCGTGGCCAGGTCGCTCTCCGCCGCGGCGAGCTGGCGCCGGGCCTCCAGCGCCTGGCGCTCCACGTCAGGGTTGGAGAGCTCGGCCAGCACGGTGCCGGCCTTCACCACGGTGCCCGGCAGCACCAGCTTGCGCTCCACGCGGCCGGGAACGACCGCGGGAACCCAGCGGATGTCCTCGGCGATCAGGGTGCCGGGGCCGCGCACCTGGCGCAGCATGTCGCCGCGGCGCACCGTGTCGGTCCACACGGTGGCGCGCTCCACGGCGGGGGCGGCCGGGTCCAGGCGGGCGAGCGCCACGGTGGCCCCCGCGAGCACCGCGATCCCGGCGCCGCCGATGACCCAGCGTGCGCGCTTGCTCTTTTTGGGGCGGGGAACGTCCACGGTCGCAACTCCTGCAGATGATGGATCGGCGGGCGCGGGCGCGCAGCCGAATGATGTCGTTCGGTTCAGCGGGTGGCGCTCAGGCGCTCCACCGCGGCGGTCAGGGCGCGCAGCTCCACCTCCATCCCGGCCAGCCGGTCGTCCAGCTCCTCGTCGTCCGCGCCGGGGCGGCGTACCCGCGCCACGGCGTGGAGCACCGGAACCAGCCCGAAGCGCGCCGCCAGCCCCGCCAGCGGAAAGATCAGCACGGCTCCGGTGATCCAGAGCACGAGTACGGTGGCGAGGTCGATGGAAGGCATGGCGCGGAGGTGGCTCGTAGTTGATGATGTGCTTCGTTCGCGGCGAACACCCATAAGGCGAAGACCGTGCCCCGTGCGCCCGCTCCGCAACCCGTTGCCCCTGACGCACTTGCGCGCCCGAGTGTGGCGCCGGGAGCCCGGCCCGTGCCCGCCGCTGGGAAAAATGCGTCCCAGAAACGGACACCTCGCCGGGGCGCCGCACTTGACCCGCGTGCGCGCGGTCGATAGGGTGTGTCGCCCGTGGGATGGTAGTGTACTGGCCGAGATCAAGGGTGAGGAGAACCGCATAATGGCTGATCCGAAGGCGGATGCGCGCTTCGACGCGCTGGTATCGCAGGTGCACGACTGGACGGAGTCGGCGGTCGCGCTGGACGAGGGGCACTTCCCCGGCGAGCTGCTGAGCGACCTCCGCGACCTGATCGAGGAGCTGAAGGCCTTCCTCGAAGAGGCGGAGCCGGGGACCTACAAGCGCGGCGACGTGATCGAGATGTTCGTCACCCCGGAGATGGCGGAGGTCACCGACCGCTTCCCCAAGGTGCGCCGCCTGCTGGAGAGTGCCTGGGGCTCGCAGCTGATGGAGCTCCTCGCCGAGGAATCCGCCGGCTACGAGCACGGCGACGACGACGAGGAAGAGGAGTAGGACGGAAGGGGCGGCTGCGAGGCCGCCCCTTCTTCTTCGTGCGTCCTCAGGCCCGGCGGGTCTCACACAGAGGCTGCGGAGAGAACGGAAAAGGCACAGAGAAGCCCTCCTGCCGTTCTTTCCGTTTCCTTCGTGTCTCTGTGTGAAGCCGCTGTTGGTTTTCTCCCCACTACCGCACGCCACCCATGCCAGACCAACCAACTCCCGCCGCGCAGTCCACCATCTCCGCGGACGCTGTGACCACGCAGCCCCCCGGCCCGCGGCCCGCGGGGATCCAGCCGGAGCACATCTACAAGGCTGTCGCGCTCGCGTTCGGGCTCGCGATCCTCTTCCGCTTCTTCGACACCATCGCGCAGGTCTTCTTGATGATCTACGCGGCGGCGATCGTGGCCGTGGGGCTCAACGCGCTGGGGCGGCGGCTGCCGCTGGAGCGGAAGTGGCTGGCGGCGCTGGTGGGGGTGCTGGTGATTGGCGGAGTGGCGGCGCTGCTGACCTTTGGGCTTCCCGTGCTGGTGGGGCAGCTCAAGGACATGGTGGGGCGCGGGCCGGGGCTGGAGCAGCAGATCAAGGAGTGGGAGGTGTGGCTCCGGCAGCAGACCGGCGCCCCCATCCGCATCCCCCGCCCCGCCGAGATCGCCAAGCCCGGCGCCGTGGGGAACGCCAACGCGGTGGGGAACGCGATGAGCTTCCTGGAGGCGCTGTTCATCCCCATCGTGGTGTTCTTTGGCGCCCTCTTCGCGCTGGCGAACCCCAACGAGAACCTGATGAGCCCGGTGCTGCGCCTCGTACGCGCGGACCAGCGGCCGGCCGTGTACCGCGTCTTTCAGCTCCTGGGCGAGCGGCTGGTGGGGTGGCTGCGCGGGACTGCGCTCGCCATGCTGTGCGTGGGCATCCTCAGCGTCATCCTGTACTCGCTGATCGGCGTCCCCAACGCGCTCCTGCTGGGCGTCCTGAACGGCACGCTGGAGTTCATCCCGCTGGTCGGGCCTTGGATCGGCGGGGGCACGGCCACCATGGTCGCCTTCATGGACGACCCCGGCAAAGGCGGATGGACGGCCCTCGCCGCGCTCGCCATCCAGCAGATCGAAGGGTACGTCATCACCCCCTTCGCCATGAAGCAGAGCGCCGAGATCCACCCCTTCATCACCCTCTTCGCCCTGGTGCTCTTTGGCGGGATGTTCGGCTTCCTGGGCCTCCTCCTTGCCCTCCCGCTCGTCCTCCTGGTCTGGACCCTCGTGCAGGTGCTCTGGGTGGAGCGCGCCCTCGACACCGACCGCGACCGCATCGCCCCGGTGGTGAACGAGTAGGGGCGCGATTCATCGCGCCCACCCTTGCCCTTCCTCGACCCCCGTCCAACGCACGGATCCCGTACGGGCAGACCCACGTGTCTGCCCGCCCCCGCCCCCACCTCGATCCCCTGCCTTTCGCACCGCCACCTGCAGGGGCGGCCCCGCGTGGCCGCCCGTGCCCGACCCTGCACCGTTGCCCGCCTCCCCCGTCCACCCCGCGCGAATCCCCCGCACGTTCTGGCACCACGGCGCTCCGCACGCTAGCTTCCCGCACGCCCAACGAGACGTGACCGGAAAGCACTACATCGCCGCATCCCATGAAGCTCCGCCCCAACCTTCTTGCCGACGCACCTTTAGCCGCCGCGCGCCCACCCGCCGGCGCGTCGCGGATCCGCGCGTCGCACGCCGATTCGCACGGGGTGCCGGAGCGTTGGCGGGAGGCGCGGCACCCGTGAGGGGGCGTTACTCGGGGGGGATGGAGCACGTCCCGCGCAGGTCGGCGATCCCGCGCGACGAGTTCCACGGCGCCCTGCGCGCCTGGCACGCGGATGCCTCGGACGGCGAGGTGATCCGCGAGACCTCCACCAGCGACGAGGACCTCTACGACGGCGACGACTGGGTCTGGGTGAAGCACCTGGGGAACCGCTTCTACCTCCACGCGGACACCACCCGCGCCGGCATCGAGCGCTACCTGGAGCTCCTGGACGCCGAGGGGGACACGCTCCGCTGGAGCGCCGCCCCCGGAACCGGCGACCGCCCCGTCGCCATCGGCGCCGATGGCGAGATCATCCCGGAGTTCCGCCTGTACCGCACGACCTGAAAACTTTTCCGGGCGCGGACAAATTCGCCGCTGGAAACACGCGAAGCCCGCCTTCGCGGGCTCCGGGTCCGATGCCGCGGTTCTCGAGCCGGCTTCAGCCGGCTTCCCGTGGTTCCAGCCGCCGGGCTGTCGCTACCACCCCACACCAATCCCGCCCCCACCACCTGCGAAGGCAGGTTTCCCGCCGTCGTTGCAGCGGTTTCAACCGCCGGTCCCCCCACCATTCCGCCCGGCATTTCCCTGTCCCGCCCAGCCATGTGACCGGGCATGCCCCTTGCCCGTCCACATAGAAGAAGGGGTGGTCGGCGAACACGCTTGCGCGGTCGCGCATCCTGACTCATGTTGCGGTAAACGCATGTCCGGCCCGGGAAGCAGCGCGCCCGGGCGCCTACGACAAACGGCAAACCCGGCGAAAGCCGGCGACGCAAAGCTACGAGGCTACCGCCGCTCCAAGGGAAGCGGCCACGCCAGTCGAGCCGCCGAACAGGTCACGAAGATGCGCACCAGCGGTACGCGCTCCCTCTCCCCGGCCAGGCCGCCCGCGCGCGCGGCACGCTCCCCCTGGCCCGGGGCCGTCCGATGAGCCCGCGGACGACGTTCGCCACCGGCGACGATCTGGCCGCACCCGGCCCGCATACCTTTCCCCCCGCACTCCGCGACCTGCTATCGGGCGCTGTCCGCCGTCTAGGCGCGACCGCGGCCGTCTTCGTGCCCGCGAACGCCGAAATCGGCTTCCACGGCGTGCCGGACGCACCGGAGCAGGCCGTCCTCACCCGCGCGCTGGGCGAGCTGCGGCCGCTGGCCAACGAGGTGCTCGCGACCGACGCGGCGCGCTACGTCCCGCTTCCCCGCGCGGAGCCGGGCTCCGCCGCCACCGTCGCGCTGGTGCCGGTGTGCTGTGATCCGGAAGAGCCGCTCGGCTGCCTGATCGCGCTCGGCGGCACGGGATGGTCGGTGCCGGAGAGGATCGCGCTGGTGTGCATGGCGGAGGCGGCCGCGGCCGAAACGGCGCGCGAGGAAGAAGCCGCCGCACGCAGGCGCGCCGAGCACCGCGTGAGGCTGCTGGAGGGGGCGCTGCGGACGGCGCAGGTGGGCGTCACCATTGCGGACGAGCGGGGGCGCATCGTCTACGCCAACCCGGCCGAAGCGCGCATGCACGGCTACAAAGTGGAGGATCTCTACGGGCGGGAGGCGCGCTCGCTGGCGCCGCCGGAGCTGTGGAGCTCGGACGGCGGCCTCCCCGCGCCCCGCACGCACCGCTGGACGCGCGAGCGCACCAACGTGCGCAGCGACGGCACGCAGTTCCCCGTCCGCCTCTGCTCCGACCCCATCGTGGACGAAGCGGCGCGCCCCGTGGGCCTGGTCACCTGGTGCGAGGACCTGACCGCGCACGCCGCGGAAGACGCGGAGGAAACCGTCGCCGGAAGCCGGGACGCGCTCACCGGCACGCTGGACCGCGCGGCCTTTTTGCATCGGCTGCGGCTGGCCTGCGCCGCGCGCGAGAGGGGGACGGGGGACGAGTTCACCCTGCTCTTCATCGACCTGGACCGCTTCAAGGCCGTGAACGACCGCCACGGCCACGCCGCCGGCGACGCGCTCCTCTCCACCATCGGCCAGCGGCTGCTGGCGTGCGTGCGCCCCACCGACATCGTGGGCCGCGTGGGCGGCGACGAGTTCGCGGTCCTGGTGCGCGGCACCGGGCGCGAGGCGGAGGTGGTGCCCGTGGTGCACCGCATCCAGCGCACCCTTGCCGCCGCCGCCACCGCGGGCTCGGTGCAGATCCACCCCTCCGCAACCATCGGCATCGCCCTCAGCTCCGAGTGCGAGGAGCCGGAGGACCTCCTGGCCAGCGCCGACCGGGCCATGTACCGGGCGAAGGCGCTGGGCCCCGGCCATTACGGCGCGGGCGATGCGGCCCTGCGCACGCACGATTCCGCCGTCGGCGCCATGGAGTCGGACCTGCGCCGCGCGCTGGACCACGACGAGCTCGCGCTCCGCTTCCAGCCCATCATCTCCCTGCGGGACGGGCGGCTGTCCGGCTTCGAGGCGCTGGTCCGCTGGAACCACCCGCAGCGGGGGCTGCTGGGCCCGCAGGCGTTCCTGCCCGTCGCCGAGCGGAGCGACCTGATCGTGGACATCGACCGCTGGGTCCTGCGCGCCGCCGCCCGCCAGCTTCGCGAGTGGACGTCGCTCTACCCGGTGGCCCTCCCCGTCTCGCTGAGCGTCAACTTCTCGGGCCGCCACGTGGTGCGCCCGGACGTGGCGGAGCACACGCGCGCGGTGCTGCGCGAGTTCGGCGTGGGCTCGGGGCGGCTCATGGTGGAGGTCACGGAGACTTCGATGGTGGAAGACGCCGAGGCCGCCGCCGCCACACTCACCGCCCTGCGCGAGGGCGGCGTGCGCCTGGCGCTGGACGACTTCGGCACCGGCTACTCGTCGCTCTCGTACCTGCGGCAGCTCCCCTTCGACGTGCTCAAGATCGACCGCTCCTTCGTGCAGCGCGTCGGCCAGTCCGCGTCCGACCGCGCCATCGTGCGCAGCGTGGTGTCGCTGGCCCGCACGCTGGGCCTCAGCGTCACGGCCGAAGGCGTGGAGACCGCCGAACAGCAGAGTGCCCTGCGCCGGCTGGACTGCGAGCACGGGCAGGGCTACCTCTTCTCGGAGCCGGTCACCGCGGCCGAGGCGGCCGGGTGGATCGAGCGCGGCGCCCACGCCTTTCCCGGAAGGGCGCGCGCGGGGTGATCAGCGGGCGTGCTTGTACATCATGTCCACGAGCTCGTCGTACATGGAATCGGCCGCCGCGCCGTCGCTGCCCGTGATGGCGGCGGCGGCGCAGTGTTTGAGGTGGTTGCGCATCAGCTCGCGCCCCACCCCGCGCAGCGCCTCGTGCACCGACGAGATCTGCGTCATGACGTCGGCGCAGTAGCGGTCCTCCTCCACCATCTTCTGGAGCCCGCGGATCTGCCCCTCGATGCGCCGCAGCCGCTTGAGGTTGCGCTCCTTGATCCCGGCGTCCACCCCCACCGCCCTCCTTTCCCCGCCCTCCTCCCCGTGCGCCACCCCGCACGCGCAGGCGGCGGGTGCGTCGTTCGTGTCCGGCATGTCGGAACCTTTTTGCATTGTTGTGCGGAGATCGCAGGCCCCCTCCCCGCTCGTTCCTCGCTGCCCCTCCCCCAACACACCCTGGGGGAGGGGCGTTGGCATGGATCTGCGCAACCCTTCCTACTCTGTCGCGGCTTCGATCTCCGCGGCTCCCGAGACCGCTTCAGCGGTCTTCCCGTGGTTCCAGCCGGGGGCTTCATCCCCCGGTGCTGTTCATCCCCCGGTGCTGTTCATCCCCCGGTGCTGTTCATCCCGCGGTGCTCTCCGGCCCCCGGCACCCCCGCTCACCCCAGCCTCACCCGCCGCAACCGCAGGCTGTTCGCCACCACGCTCACCGAGCTGAACGCCATCGCGGCGCTCGCCAGGATCGGCGAGAGGAGGAGGCCGAATGCGGGGTACAGCACGCCCGCCGCGACCGGGATCCCCACGACGTTGTAGATGAAGGCCCAGAACAGGTTCTGCTTCATCGTTCGCATCGTGCGCCGCGAGAGGTGGATGGCGGCGGCGACACCGTCCAGATCGCCGCGCATCAGCACCACGTCCGCGGCCTCGGCGGCGATGTCCGTGCCGGTGCCGATGGCGATCCCCACGTCCGCGCGGGCGAGCGCGGGCGCGTCGTTGATGCCATCGCCCACCATCGCCACCACCCTGCCGTCGCCCTGCAGCCGCTCGATCTCGGCCACCTTCCCCTCCGGCAGCACCTCGGCCACCACGCGGTCGATCCCCGCCTCGCGCGCGACCGCCTCGGCCGTGTGGCGGTTGTCGCCGGTCAGCATCACCACCTCCAGCCCCATTGCGCGGAGCCGCCGCACCGCCGCGCGCGAGCTTTCCTTGATGGGATCGGATACCGCCACGAGCCCCGCCAGCCGTCCATCGACCGCCACGAACATCGGCGTCTTCCCCTCGGCGGCGAGCCGCGCCGCGTCGCCCTGGAGCGGGCCGATGACGATGGCGTAGTCGGACATCAGCAGCGCGTTCCCCACCGCGACCGCCCTCCCCTCCACCACCCCGACCGCGCCGCGCCCCGTCACCGATTCGAATGCATCGGGCGCCGGCAGCGCGAGCCCCGCATCCTTTGCGCGCGTCACGATGGCGTCGGCCAGCGGGTGCTCGGAACGCGTCTCCAGCGCTGCGACCAGGCGGAGGAGCTCGTCCTCCGACGCCACCTCACCGCCCTGCGCCAGCGCCAGCTCGGTGACGGTGGGGCGCCCTTCGGTTACGGTGCCCGTCTTGTCCAGCACGACGGTGGTCAGGTCCCCGGCGCGCTGGAGCGCCTCGCCGCCCTTGATCAGCACGCCGTACTCGGCGCCCTTGCCCGTGCTCACCATCACCGCGGTGGGCACGGCGAGCCCCATGGCGCAGGGGCAGGCGATGATCAGCACCGCCACCGCCGCCGCGAATGCGCGCACCCCCGGCGCCTGGTCCGCGATCACGAACCACGCTACAAAGGTGGCGATGGCGATGGAGAGGACGATCGGGACGAAGACGGCGCTGATGCGGTCGGCCAGGCGCTGGATGGGCGCGCGCGAGCCCTGCGCGTCGCGCATCAGCTTGACGATGCGCGCCAGCACGCTCTCCGCGCCCAGGGTGGTTGCGCGGTACTGGAAGGCGCCCGTGCGGTTGATGGTGCCGCCGATCACCCGGTCGCCCGCCCCCTTTTGCACCGGCATCGACTCGCCGGTGAGCATGGACTCGTCCACCGCGCTCGATCCGGACACGACCTCGCCGTCCACGGGGATGCGCTCGCCGGGCCGCACCACCACCGCGTCGCCGTGCCGCACTTCCTCCACGGGGACGTCGATCTCCGCGTCGCCGCGCAGGACGCGCGCGGTCTTCGGCTGGAGCTCGGCGAGGGCGCGCAGGGCGGCGGAGGTCTGGCGCTTGGCACGGGCCTCCATCGCGTTGCCGGCCAGGATCAGGGCGATGATGAACACCACCGCCTCGTAGTACACGTCCGGCTGCACGCCGCGGCGCAGGAAGAAGCCGGGCGCGACCGTCGCGGCCACCGAGTACACGAACGCCGCGCCCGTCCCCACCGCCACGAGCGTGTTCATGTCCGCGGAGTGGTGGCGGAAGGCGGCCCAGGCGCGCGTGTAGAAGTGCCGGCCCGCCCACGCCATCACGCCCAGCGTCGCCACGAGCAGCCCCCACGCCAGCGCCGCGCGCGGGATCGCGTACAGCCACGGCAGCGCGGAGCGCAGGGCCGGGCTCAGCCACTGCATCGCCCAGCGCATGAATGGGTCGACGGTGGCGCCATGTCCGTGCTCCCCCACCGCCATCAGCGGCATGGAAACGATCATCGCGATCACGGCGACGGCGAAGCTGACGCCGGCCTTCACCCGCAGATTGCGGAACTCCTCGTCGTGCGCGCGGTCCTGCGCCTCCTGCTCGTCGAAAGCAGAGCGATCCGGATGCGCCAGCTCGGCACCGTACCCGGTGGCGCGGATCGCATCCACCAGCGCGTCCGCCGAAGTCGACGCGGGATCGAAGTCGACCGTCGCGTTGCGGAGCATCAGATTGACGGCGGCCTGCTGCACCCCCGGCTGCTTCTCCAGCGCCCGCTGCACGCGGCCGGAGCACGCGGCGCACGTCATCCCGCTCACGGGGATGGTGACCTTTTCGCGCGCCGTCTCCCGCTCCGGCGATACCTGGGTCTGCATCTCACCCCTCCTGTTCGTCCACCGTGATGCGCCCGCGGAGCATCCCCATCCCGCAGGTGAACTCGTAGCTCCCGGCCCGCTCGGGCGTGAACTCGACCGGCGTCTGCTGGTTGGCGGGAAGGAAGCGCCTGATCCCGAAATCGGGGATCACCACCTCTTCCGAGCACCCCGACGTCTCCTGCCGGTCAAAGAGCAGCCGCACGGGCGCCCCCGCCCTCACCCGCACGTGCGCCGGCGAGTAGCCGCCCTGCACCACCACCGTCACCTCCTGCCTTCCGCCCGCCACCGCCCCCACCGCGACGTGCGCGGGCGAGCGCCCCGCCACGAAGAAGTACCAGTTGACCCACGCGATGGCGGCCGCGCCGCCAAAGATCACCGCCCATTCGGTGGCATCCATGGTCACCTCCCGGCCACGCGGGCCTGGTATCCCTCTTCCTCGATGGCCCTCCCGATCCGCTCCGGACTCGCCACCGTTGGATCATACTCCACGGTCGCGCCCCCGATCTTCACCTCCTCCACCTTTACCCCTTCCACGCCGCCGAGCGCCTGCGCCACCGCCGCCACGCAGTGCCCGCAGCTCATCCCGCCGATCTCGATCGTCATTCGTTCCATCGTCCCCTCCCGTTCGATGAAGATACCCCCTGCGGGTATATTGTAGCGTACCCCCCACCCCTATGTCAAGAGGGGCCCTCACCCGGCGGGTTACAGCTGCCACCCTCTTCCACAAACGCCGTGGGAGAGAGGACCTGGGCTCGTGTGTCGGGCGTGGGGCGGTGCGGGGTGGGCAGCCACGCGGGGCTGTCCCCGCCAGGGATCGAGGTGCGCGACGGGCGGCGGAGAGGCGTCGGCCACGGGCACGATGAATCGCGCCCCTACCGGACCTGTGCGGCGCGCGGGGATGCATGCAAACGCCCCTCCCCCAGGTAGTTATTGGGGGAGGGGCCGCGAGGTGCCGAGCGGGGTGGGGGCCTTCTCTACGGCAGCTTCACGAACGGCGCCAGGAACGCGCGCGCTTCGGGCGTGTCCAGACGCCAGTCCCAGGTGGTGGCGCGGCAGTTGTAGTCGCCGGTGGTGACGGTGGCGACGATCGTGGTGGCGTCGCCGTCCAGGAACTTGGGGCCGCCCGAGTCGCCGTAGCAGTCGCCGCCCTCGCCGGTGGCGCTGGTGTTCATCAGCAGGCCCAGCCAGGTCGGCTGCAGGCCCATGAACTCGGACTTCGAGTAGTTGCGCTTGCCGTCGTACGAGAAGCCCGGCACGCCCGTGCGCGTGGCCGACGTGCCGTACCCCACGTTCACGAACATCTGCTTGCTCAGGCTGCCCTTCGCCGCGAGCTGGTCCAGCAGCCCGGCGGTGGGGAGATTGAGCGGCGTCATCCCGCGCGTGGCGCTGGCGGGGAGGAAGACCACCGCCAGGTCGTGCAGGTTGGCCTGGTCGTGCCCGTACTGCGGGTCGGCCTTGTAGCCGGTCGCGGCGATGGCGCGGAAGCCCTTGCCGAACAGGTCCGGCGAGAACGACACGTAGAACTGCGACCCCGGCGGCGTGTACGGCGTGATCACGCAGTGCGCCGACGTCACGAACACCGTGGGCGACACCAGGCTGCCGGTGCACCACTGGTCGTTGCCGTCCACGCCGTTGCCGTTGTAGTCGAAGAGGAGCGCGCCCACCGACGCATAGGCGTTCCCCGTGGGCTCGCCGTTGACGATGCGGCTGGGCCCCTGCGAAGGCGCGAGCGGCGCGTCGCTGCCGGAGCAGGCGGCCAGCGAGAGCGCGGCGAGGGCGGACAGGACTGCGAGGTGGCGCATGAAAGGTTCTCCGAGGACGGTGAAACGGGGGAGGGCGCGCCGGCCCGGACGAGCCGGCGCGTTGCACGTTCGATTCACCGCCCCGTACGCACGACTCCGGAGGCGTCCTGAACCGACACGATTTGGAAAGATGGCGGCGCGCCGTCTTTGCTACAAGGGTTTCCGCTACCGCCCCGGCACCGGGTACACGGCGATGCTCTCGTGCCCCTCGCGGTCCACCGCCACCACGCCGAAGAAGTAGTTGTCGATGATGACGTTCTCCAGCGTCGCCTGGGTCACGTTGCCCACCCAGCGGGAGCGCGTCCAGGTGGGCTCCGTGGGCTCGCGCCAGTACACGCGGTAGCCCGCCAGGTCGGGCGCATCCCCCGCCTTCCAGCGCAGCACCGTGTTGGGCGACACGCCGCCCGCGATCGTCACCGAGTCCGGCGCGGCGGGGGCCCAGGCCAGCGACGCCAGGGAGGCGGCGTTCAGCGAGGTCATTTTCGCCACGTACGGGTAGTCCACCATGTCCGGCGTGTCGCCGTAGCGGATGCCGTTCTCCACGCGGACGTTCTGGTGCTGCCGCGTGTAGTCCTCGTACGTCTCGGTGATGCGCACCGCGGGGTAGCCGGCCAGGAAGAAGGGCGTCTGGTCGCCGCCGCGGCCGAAGCGGTCGAGGCGGTAGATCATCTGCACGTCCAGGTCGTTGACGTACTGGTCCGCCACCCGGTCCACGTAGCGCGCCAGCTGCCGCGTGGGCGTGTCCAGCTCGCCGCCGCTGTACAGGTAGCGCCGCAGCTCGGCCGCGGGCGCGTCCGGCGCGATGCCGGGGGCGAAGACGCGCGCCGTCGTGTTACCGGACGCCCCGGTCTGCCCGCGGGTGTTGCCGATGATGTCGTTGTTGAGCACCCCCGCGATCCGCCACCCGTTGGCCTTGGCGAAGCGCGCCAGGATCTCGCCGCCCAGCAGCCCCTGCTCCTCGCCGGCCAGCGCGCCGTACACGATCGTCCCGTCGAAGCGGTGCTTCGAAAGGACGCGCGCCGCCTCCAGCGCCGCGGCGACTCCCGACGCGTCGTCGTTGGCGCCGGGCGCGTCGCTGGTGGCGTCCATCACGTCGTTGACGCGCGAGTCGTAGTGCCCCGTGATGAGGACGTGGCGGTTGGGATCGGTCTGCCCGCGCTGGATGGCGACCACGTTGACCACGTTGGTGGGCACGCGGATGCGCCCCTGCGGGTTGGCGGGGATGACCTCGCCGACGTAGCGCACCTCTAGGCATCCGCCGCACTGCTGCGAGATGCGCTGGAACTCCGCGTACAGCCACCTGCGCGACGCCCCGATCCCGCGCGTCTGCGAGACGGTGTCGCTCATCGTGTGCCGCGTCCCGAACGCGGCCATCCGCCGGATGTCCGCCTCGATCCTCGCCGCCGACACCCCCGCCACGATCTGCCGGATGCGCGCGTCCTCCCCCGCCACGCCGTTGTCCGGCGCGCTCACCGTCTGCCCCGGCCGCGCCGCCGGGTCGCGCGTGGCCGGCCTGTTTGGAACCTGTACCTGCGCCTGCGCCGCCCCCGCGATGGCGACCGCAAGCATGACGGCGAACGAACGGAATGTACGGGTCACGGATGGTCTCCAGGGAAGAAGAAAGTGCGTTAGTGCGTTAGTGCGGAAAGTCCTAAGTGCTAAGTGCTAAGTCCTGAACAGCGCGCCAGTGCCGGCCGTCGAGTACACCCCCTCGTCTCTTCATCCTGAGGGAGTCCGCCTCCACGAGTTCTGCGGCGCACTCCAGAACTCCTGCGGCGACCGAAGGATCTAGCCGGCGAGGCAAGAGGACAGTGCGACACGACAGTCCCCTCGGCACGCGCAGTAGATCCTTTGCTCCGCGCCACGGTTCGGTCGCAGTGCAAGTTCTGCGCAGCGCGTCACTCAGGATGACAGAAAGGGGGAGGACTGATCAAGGACGGGTGACGCCCCGCTGCTGCCCCTTTTCTCCTGTCCCCCCGCACTCACGCACTCACGCGCTTCCGTTCACCACCCGCTCCAGCACCTCCGCCAACTCCACGCCGTGCAGCGACTCCAGCCGCAGCGAGTGGTCGCCGAAGGCGAGGGCGGCGGTCACGGGGTTGGGGACGACGACACAATACATCCCCGCGCGGCGCGCGGCCAACGCGCCGTTCGGCGAGTCCTCGATGGCGACGGCGCGCGAGGCGTCGACGCCAAGGCACTCCAGGGCGCTCAGGTACAGGTCGGGCTCGGGCTTTACGCGGCGCACGTCGTCGGCGGTGCGGACGCAGTCGAAGAAGCGCCGCAGCCCCAGGCGCTCCAGCTGTCCCTCCACCCACACGCGCGAGCCGCTGGATGCGACCCCCAGCCGCAGCCCCTGCGCGTGCGCGGCGGCCAGCGCATCCTCCACGCCCGGGAGCGGGCCCACCTCGCGGATGCGCTCGAAGAAGCGCTCGCGGCGCAGGCGGTTGAGGGCATCGCGATCGTGCTTCCGCCCCGTGCACTCCTCCAGGTAGGCGATCGTGTCGAAGTAGCCCGCCTCGCGCCCCACGCAGTCCGCCCATACCTCCAGCGGCAGCTCGGCGCCGTGCTCGGCGAAGAGGTCGCGCGCCACGCCGTACACGTGGCTCTCGCTGTCGAGGATGGTCCCGTCGAAGTCGAACACCACCGCCTGGATCAACGCCCCGCTCCGCGCCTTGGGAAAACATCTGTGCCGCCGCCGGGCCCACCGCTTGCACGCATCGGGCCCTCCTTTTCGACACCCACATACAAGGGTTGGGGATGGCCGACGAACAGAAGTACGACGTGATCGTGGTGGGAGGCGGCCCCGCGGGGCTGATGGCGGGGCAGTGGCTGGCGCGCTACCAGCGCCGCGTGCGCATCATCGACGCCGGCGACGGGCGCAACGCCGTCACCTACGGCGTGCACGGCTACTTTGGGATCTCGGACCCCACGCCGGACGAGCTGCGCCGCATCGGGCAGGAGCAGGCCCGCGGCGCCGGCGCCGAGTTCGGGCACGGGTGCGTGGAGAGCATCGAGGGCGAAAAGGATGACTTCACCGTCACCCTCTCCGGCGGCGGCACCCTCACGGCCCGGCGCATCCTGCTGGCGACGGGCCTCAAGGACATCGTCCCCGAAACGCCGGGGCTGACGGACTTCTACGGCCAGAGCATCTGGCACTGCCCCGACTGCGACGGCCCGGAGGTGGTGGGGAAGCGCATCGCCGTGATGGGCTGGGGCGAGGGAATCGCCAAGTTCTGCATGTACATCATGACGTGGACGCGCGACATTGTCCTCCTGACCGACAGCCACGCCGCCGACATGAGCACCGAGGCGCTCGAAGCGCTGGCGGAGCACGACATCTCCATCCGCCGCGAGGCCGTCGTCCGGCTGGAGGGCGAGGGCAAGCAGGTTCAGCGGGCCATCTTCCACGAAGGCCCGCCCGAGGAGATCGAGGCGCTCTTCTTCCACATCGCCAGCGGCGCCGCGTCCCCCCTCGCCGCGGACCTGGGGTGCAAGCTGGACGAGGACGGCGCCCTGGAGGGGATCCTGGAGGTCGACAAGGAGTTCCAGACCAGCGTCCCCGGGGTCTACGCGGCGGGCGACATCGTCCCCGGCTCGCGCCTCGTCATCCGCGCCGCCTCCGAGGGCGCCCGCGCCGCCCTCGGCATCCACAAATCGCTGATCGGCGAGGCGCGGCGGATCGGGTAGGGGGCCCTCACCCCCGCTCGTTCCTCGCTGCAGCACGCCGATGCCATCGTAGGGGCGCGATTCATCGCGCCCGTGTCACCGCAATGATCCGCCGCCCGCCCTTGCGCACCAATCTCCGTAGGGGCAGACCTGCGTGTCTGCCCGTGCCTTCCCCCGCGCCGAACCACGCGCCGCGCGCGGATGCACGCCCACGCCCCTCCCCCAGGTCGTTATTGGGTGAGGGAGCGAGGAACGAACGGGGAGGGGGCCCTACCGGGACTGCGTATCCGCCCGCCGCTCGATGGGCGCTTCCTCCGGCCACAAGCGGTTGCGGCCCTTGAGCATCGGGGCGAGAGCCGCTAGCATTCCCGAGATGGTCTGGAAGCGGGCGCGGGGGTCGGAGTCCAGCGCGCGCAGGATCATCCCCTCCAGCTCGGCCGTGATCTGCGGGTTGTGCTGCCGCGGAGAGACCGGCGCCTGGCAGATCTGCGGGTAGCGCGTCTCCAGCTCGCGCGTGGTCAGAGGGCGCGGCGTGTCGTCCGGGTTGGGCGCCGCCTTTTGCGCGGCCGGCTCGTCCCAGTCTTCGTCCTCGTCCCAGAAGTCCTCGTCGTCCTCCTCCGGCTCCTCGTTGGGCCACCGCCCCGTGAGCAGCTCGTAGAGAAGCGCCCCCAGCCCGTACACGTCCGTGGCGGGGGAGAGCGGCTCCTGCCTCACCTGCTCCGGGGCCATGTACGGCGCCGTCCCCAGCCGGTCGTTGGGGCGGCTGGTGAGCTTGATGGGGCGTACCACGTCGAAGTCCAGCAGCACCGGCACCCCTTCGCGCAGGTGGATGTTGGCCGGCTTCAGGTCGCGGTACAGGTAGCCGCAGCGGTGGAGGTAGTGCACGGCGGCGCCCACGTTCATCACCGCGCGGATGGCGTCGGGCACGTGGAGGCGGCGCTTGGGCATCGCCTCCAGCACGTCGAAGAGTGAGGGGCCCGCCAGGTACTCCATCAGCAGGTACGACCTCCCCTCCGCCACCCCGCTCCCAAAGAGCTGCACGATGTTGGGATGGCGCAGCCGGTGGAGGACGCGCGCCTCGTTGCGAAAGGAGGCCGGCGCCCTGGCCCCCGCGAACTCGGGGTGCACCACCTTGCCGGTGAGCGCGCACCAGTGGCGGTTGCTCCACACCTGGTACAGCTCCGTCATGCGGCCGCGCGCCAGGTGGCCGATCACGGTGAGCTCGCCGATGCGGTCGCCGACCGCGAGGGAAAAGTCCGCCGTGGGGCGGGCGGGGTCGTGGGTCCAGCGGCGCGCCGCCACCAGCCCCTGGTAGCGGGCCCGCGCGATCCCGGGATCGGCCATCTGATTGGTCCTTCGGTGAGATCCGCCTTGAACGTCCGGAGCGGCCGTCCGTGAGCGTTCTCCTCCACGCAACGGCCGTACCCCGTGCGGAACCCTGGCGACGGCGCCGGGTAGCCTTTATCGTGAACCTTCACCCAGGAGAGATCCCCATGAAGCGCAACCACGTCATCGCGGCCCTGGCCGCAGGAGCCGTGCTGCTCGCCTTCGCCGCCCGCCCCGCGCGGGCGCAGGAGTGGCGTCCGCCCAGCACTTCCATGCCCCTCATGCCCGCCTCGGGCGACGTGAACGACGGTTGGGCCGGCGGCCAGGGAAGCTGGTTCATCGCCAGCCGCGGCGGTGTGAAGGCGAGGGCGGAGGGGGGCGGCCGCCAGGCGCGCTTCGTCCGCTTCAGTGCGGACGACATGCGCACGCTGGCGGCCTGGAGCGACCGCAACGGCGACGGCCGCTGCGACATGGTGGAGGTGTACCGCGACGGCGCCCTCGCCGCGCAGGTCATCGACCCGGACTACGACGGCACCGCCAACGTGATGCGCGTCTACGGCGCGGACGGGAAGCTGGTCCGCGAAGAGCGGCTGTAGCACCCTGCGCCCCCGCCCGTGAGCGGCCCGCACGAGGCGCTGCGGGCGGCGTACCTGGCGACCACCTGGTCGGTCCGCGCCCCCGGGGGCACGCTCCACCTGGCCCCCGGCCGTCCCTCTCCGCGCCCGCTCCGTCCCGCCGCCATCGTCACCGCCTACAACCCGGCCTCCGTCCACGCTTCGGCGGCCGAGAACCGCGCCGCCGCGCGCCGCCTGCTCCGCGAGGTGGTGGCGCTGGGCGTTCCGTGCCTCCCCGCGCGCGCCCACGCTCCCGACCCGCGTTGGAACGAGCCCGGCGTCGCCCTCCTGGGCCCCGCCGCCCTCGATGCCGCCGTGCGCCTCGGCGTCGAGTGGGGCCAGAACGCCATCCTCGCCATCGACGATGCCGGCCTGGTCTCCCTGGTCGCCACGCGGCCCGGCTTCTGCGGGCGCGACCCCGGCAATGTGATCGGCTGAGAGTGCGTGAGTGCGTGAGGACCGCAGCCTGCCGGTCAGCGCTTCGAGGTCTAAACGCTCAGGGGCGGGGGGACGGGCCTGGCATTGGGTTCGCTTCGCACCGAACACAAGGGTAACGATGAGTTCGCTGACTGTCATTGTGCTGGTGGTGATTTTTATCGTCTACTTCCTCCCGAGGATCCGACGGGGAGGAGGTCCCCGCGGCCGCGGCCGATAGCCCGCATCAACTGAGCGGCCCCGGCATCATCTGCCGGGGCTGGGGTCAGGCTCCGGGGTGGTGGGTTCGGCGGCCTTTTTCAGTGGACGAGTAGACAAAGTAGTCCATATGGGGGGCGTGACGTGCCAGCCTCGCGCCATAGTCCCCAAGGCGGACCTCGCGTGGTTCCAGCGGCCTTCATTCGCTCCTGGAGGAGGGGGTCTGCGCATGCCCCGGCGGTGGGCAGACACGCAGGTCTGCCCCTACGAGATCTGTGCGCATTGCAGAGGTCGAAGTAGGGGAAAGGGTGGGCGTAATGAATCACGCCCCTACGAGGATCGCGGCGCGCCACAACGCACAAACGCACTAACGCACTCACGCACTTTGCTGGTCAAAAACCGCATGACCCGCGCCCCCGTCTCGGTGCCGGCCGACGCGACGCTGGGCGAGGCGCTCCGCCTCATGCGCGACCACCGCGTGCGCCACCTTCCCGTGGTCGAGGGCGGCGAGGTGGTGGGGATGCTCAGCGACCGCGACCTGCGCCTCGCCATGCCGTCGCCGCTGGGGATGGAGAGCGCCGAGGACGTCGCCGCCGCCGAGGGGACGCCCGTGGCCGACGTCATGGCGCGCGGCGCGATCACCGTGGGACCGTTCGACACGGTGGAGGACGCGGCCGTGCGTATGCGGCGGCATCGCGTCGGTTCTCTGCCCGTGGTGGATGCGGAGGGCGCGCTCCTGGGGATACTCACCGAGACCGACATCCTTCAGGCGTTCGTGGAGATCCTGACCGCCTCCGGCCCGTCGTCGCGGCTGGAGATCTCCCTTCCCGACCGCCCGGGCGAGCTCTCGCGCGCCATGCGGGTGATCGGCGAGGAGCTGATGATCAACGTCAACAGCGTGATGGTGACGGGCCACGACGCGGAGGGGCGAAAGACCGCCGTGGTGCACCTGGCCACCATCGACCCGCGCGAGGCGATCGCGGCGCTGGAGCGGGCCGGGGCGCGCGTGGGCTGGCCGTCGCTGGAGAACGACCTGCGGCGGATGGAGGGCGCGTGAGCCCGGTGAAGACGGCGCTGGTTTGGGACCCGGCGGTCACCGCTTACCGATTCCGCCCCGACCACCCCTTCAACCCCAAGCGGCTGGAGCTCTCCGTCTCGCTGATGGAGGCCATGGGGCTGCTGGAGGCGGAGCACGTCGGCATCGTCGCTCCGCGCCAGGCCACCGACGAGGAGCTCCTGCGCGTGCACACCCCGCAATACGTGGAGGCGGTGCGGCGCTTCAGCGAGCCCGGCGCGCGCGCCATCGAAGGCTGGCCCTGGGGCCTGGGTACGGACGACACCCCGCTCTTCCCCGGGATGCACGACGTGACCGCGCTGGTGACCGGCGCCACCCTGCGCGCCGCCGAGCTGGTGATGAGCGGCGAGTACACGCGGGCCTTCAACATCGCCGGCGGGCTGCACCACGCGCACAGGGACCGCGGCTCCGGCTTCTGCGTGTACAGCGACCTTGCGGCGGCCATCGCCTGGATCCGCGAGGCGCACGGGGCGCGGGTGATGTACATCGACTACGACGCCCACCACGGCGACGGCGTGCAGGGGATCTTCTACGATGATCCCGAGGTACTCACGTTCTCCATCCACGAGTCGGGGCGCTACCTCTTCCCCGGCACCGGCTTCGTGGACGAGCTGGGCGAGGGCGAGGGCTACGGCTACTCCCTCAACGTCCCGCTGGAGCCGTTCACCGAGGATGACTCGTGGATCGGCCTCTACGAGCGCCTCCTCCCCGACGTCGCGGACGCCTTCCGCCCCGACGTCATCGTGCTGCAGAACGGGTGCGACGGGCACACGTACGACCCGCTCACCCACCTTCGCGCCACCACGCGGCTGTACGAGGAGACGGTGCGGATCACCTGCGAGGTGGCCGACCGGCACTGCGGCGGCCGGGTGGTGGCCACCGGGGGCGGAGGATACGCGGTGTGGACGGCGGTGCCGCGCGCCTGGACGCTGGTGTGGGCCGCGCTCTCCGGCCAGTCGGCGCCGGACGTCATTCCCCACGCGTGGAACGACCGCTGGCAGGGGGAGTCGCCCGACCTGCTCCCCGAGCGGCTGCGCGACCCGGAGGGGCTCTTTCCCCCCGTGCCGCGGCGCGCCGAGATCGAAGCAACCAACCGCCGCACCGTCGAATCGCTTCGCCGCCAGGCCCTTCCGCTCCTCCGCGGGTGGGGCCTCGGCTTCTGAGACAGGTGCCCACCGAACCCGCCGCACCCGCCACCCTGCAGGGGCTGCTTCCCGCCGCAGTGTACGACAAGGAGAACCGATTGTCCGCCGTACGTCCGTACCGTCCCGACGACCGCGAGTCGCTGGAGCGGTTCTATGCCGACTTCTCGCCCAAGCGCGAGGCGCAGGGGCTCCCGCCGGAGGGTGCGCCCCGCGTGGCGCGCTGGCTGGACTCCATCCTCCGCGCCGGCACGCACCTCCTGGTGGAGCACGAGGGGCGGCTGGTGGGGCACGCCATGATCATACCGACCGATCGTCCGGGCGTGTCCGAGTACGCCATCTTCCTGGAAGAGGCGGTGCGCGGGCAGGGGCTGGGCACCGAGGTCAACATCCTGACGGCGCAGGTGGCGCGCACGATGCGCCTCGACCGGCTCTGGCTCTCGGTGGAGCCACGCAACCGGCCCGCCGTGCGCTCGTACGAGAAGGCCGGCTTCCGCTTCAAGCCCGAGACGGTGTTCACGCCGGAGCTGGAGATGGAGCTGGTGCTGTAACTGCGGCCTCACACAGAGACACGGAGGGGTACGGAAAGGAAAGAAGAGGGTGGCGCGGAGATGCGCCGCCCTCTTTGCGGTAGGAACATTGGGCGCCTGGACGGGATACATCGCGGGTAGAAGCGAATCACGCGGGCGGGTCCGAAAGTGGAGGATTCGGGCGCTGGCCCGCGTTTTGATCCGCCTGGGCTGGCTTGCACCCCCGCCCGTACCCTTACGCGGAGACCGGTCTTGAACAACTTCGTCAGCCACGCGGCTGTCCTTGCCATGCTCGCCATCGCCGGGGCCTGCGCGCCGGTGGCCGAGCCCATCGTACGGCCGCTTCCCACGGGACCCGCACTGGACACGGCGGGCCGCACGTTCGTGCAGCGCGTGATCCCCCCGCCGGAGTTCCAGGCGGCGGTGCAGCGCGGCACCCGCACCGAGACGGGCGCGCCCGGCCGGCGCTACTGGCAGAACCGGGTGCGCTACACCATCCGCGCCGAAGTGGACCCCCGCACGCCGCGCGTGACCGGGTCGGAGCGGATCGTGTACATCAACAACTCGCCCGACTCGCTCCCCGTCATCAGCATGAACTTCTACCAGAACCTGTTCCGGCAGGTGACAGGGGGGCTCACGATCACCCGCTTCCAGGTGGCGGGTCAGACGCTGGGCGAGGTGTCGCAGCCGGACTACGAGGCCAACCTGCGCGAGGGGCGCCGCACCGCCGGCTACCTGGTGAACGGCACGCTGGCCCGAGTGCTCCTGCCGCGCGCAATCGCGCCGGGCGACAGCATCGCCTTCGACATCGATTGGAACTTCAAGGTGCCGCCCGCCCAGGCGCCGCGCACCGGCTTCGAAGACGCGCTGGGCGGGCGCGTGCTGCAGGTGGCGCAGTGGTATCCGCAGATCGCGGTGTACGACGACGTGGTGGGGCAGGACGTGACGCCGTACCAGGAGCAGGGCGAGTTCTACCTGGACTACGGCGACTGGGACGTGCAGCTCACCCTTCCCGCGCAGTACCTGATCACGGCCACGGGCACGCTGCAGAACGCCGAGCAGGTGCTGTCGCCCGAGACGCGCGCGCGCCTTGCCCGCGCCATGCAGACGGACTCGGTGACGCGCGTGGTGACGCGCGCGGACATGGAGCGGGCGACCCTTCCCGGCACCGGCGGCAAGGTGACCTGGCGCTTCCGGGCGGAGAACGTGCGCGACTTCGCCTTCGCCACCTCCAACCGCTACCTGTGGGACGTGATGCGCGGCACCATCCCCACCGGCAACGGCGGGACGCGCCACATCCCCGTGCACGCGATGTACCGGCCCGGCGCGCCCTTTTGGGACCGCGCGGTGCGCCACGCGGACCAGTCGGTGGAGTTCCTGAGCCGGCAGATGGTGCCCTACATCTACCCGCAGATCAGCGTCAGCGAGGGGCCGATCTACGGGATGGAGTACCCGATGCTCGTCTTCATCGGGAAGCCCACCGGGCAGGAGGAACGGCTGTACGAGGTGATCGCGCACGAGGTGGGGCACGAGTGGCTCCCCATGATGGTGGGCCAGGACGAGGCCGCGTTCCCCTGGATGGACGAGGGGATCAACACCTACATGGAGGCGCTGGCCTTCCACGACTACTTTCCGCGCTCCAACCACTGGGTGGACCCGCGCGCGGCCACGCTGGGGGCCAGCGGGCCCGCCGCCCGGCTGCAGCCGCTGATGACGCACGGCGACCAGCAGAACGCGCAGCTCTACGGCGTCACGGCCTACTACAAGCCGGGGCTGCTGATGCGCTCGCTGCAGGCGACGCTGGGCGACGAGCTGTTCTTTCGCGGGATGCGCACCTACATGAACGAGTGGATGCTGAAGCACCCGTACCCGTGGGACTTCTTCAACACGATGGAGCGGGTGTCGGGGCGCGACCTGGACTGGTTCTGGTACCCGTACTTCTTCCGCAACGCGAACTTCGACCAGGGGATCGCGGCGGTGTCGACGGGTGCGGACTCGGTGCGCGTGTCGGTGCGCGACTACGGCCAGGCGCCCGGCCCCACGTTCGTGACGGTGACGCTGCGCGACGGGACCACCGCCCGCGCCACCATCCCGGTAGAGCGCTGGCTGCAGCCCTCCACCCGCCTGCAGACGGTCACGGTGCCGGTGAACGGCCCCGTGGCCCGCGTGGAGCTGGATCCGGAGCAGTACTTCCTGGACGTGAACCGGCGGAACAACGTCTGGGCGGGGAAGTAGGGGGACGGGCTGCCCGGGTAGAACTGCCGGCGGTTGAAACCGCTGCAACAACCGCGGGAAACCTGCCTTCGCAGGTTGCGGGGGCGGGGTTGGCGGGGGGCGGCGGTGCCGCATCGCCGGGGGCTGAAGCCCCCGGCTGGAACAACGGGAAGGCGGCTGAAGCCGGCTCGAGAACGGCCGGTTGCATCCTGAGCGCAGTACCGCCGCGGCCCCCTTTCGTCGCACCGCCCTCTGGCGCGGAGTCGAAGGAGGGGGGCCTTTTCGTGTGGCGGCGCCGCGTTCGTGACGCGCCGAGGTCTCTTCCCCGAGTCCGCGCAGGCGGACTTTGTGCTGTTGTTGCTGCGAGTTCACTCGCCCGGCCAGCTCCGCACAAGCACCAGCCGGCACCCGCCCACCGCCATCTGTCGCGCGCGTCCCTTTCGCGTCGTGGCACCTGACCCTATCCTTCGGGGACACCCCTCGTACCCCACCGGCATGCCCCACCGCGACACCCTGCTGCGCATCTACGAGTGCGGAGAGCCCGAAGCGGCGCTCCGCGAGCTTGCGCGCGCCATGGCGGGGCCGGAGGCGCGCCGGCGGGCGTGGTGGCTGGGGGCAAAGGGCGAGCTCAAGGGCGCCGAGCCCGCGGCATGCCCCCCGCCCGCAGAGGTGCTCCAGGGAGTGGCGCGCGGCGCGGAGAGCGTCACCCTGGCGGACGGGCGCGAGGTGCGCATCCTGGGTCTGCGCGAGGGGGGCGCGCTGGCGCTGGCCGCAGTCGCGTGGGAGGGCGAGGGGTGGCGTGAGATGGCCGACGCCTTCGGGCGGGTGTCCGCGCGCGCGGACGAGCTGAGGCGCGCGGAGGAGGAGCGCGACGAGCTCCGCCAGCGCGCCGAGGAGAGCGAGGCGCTGCACGTGCTGGGTCTGGCCGCCAACCGCACCCTGGACCCCGACGAGGTGCTCGCGCTGGTGGCCCGCTTCGCCCGCGCGCTGCTGGGCGCCCACTACGTCACCGTCAACACCGCCGCGTTCGACGGGGCGCTGCGCACCACGGCGTCGGTGGGGCTGCGCGCGCACGACGGCGAATCCGACGACCCCTTTGCGCTCCGCGTGGCCGAGGCGGGGAAGCCGGTGGTGCTGGAGGGCGAGGAGGCCGCCGCCGAGCCCTTCCACGCCGCCGAGGGGATGCAGGCGGGGGTGGGCGTGCCGCTCTCCCTCTTCGGCGAGACGTTCGGTGCGCTGGTCATCGGCTACCGGCGCGCGTACCAGCCCGCCCCGCGCGACGTGCGCCTGGCGCTGACGCTGGCGGGTCACGCGGCGGTCGCCATCGGCAACGCGCGCCTGCACCGCACGCTGGCCGAGCGGGGCGGAGAGCTGGAGCGCGCCAACGAGGAGCTGCGCTGGAGCACGGAGGCCAAGGAGCGCTTCTTTGCTTCCATGAGCCACGAGCTGCGCACGCCGCTCAACGCCATCCTGGGCTACCAGGACCTCCTCCTGGACGGCGTGGTCGGTGCCATTCCGGAGGGGGCGCGGTCGTTTCTGGAGCGGGCGCAGCGCGCCACGCGCTCGCTCCTCCTGCTGGTGAACGACGTGCTGGACCTTTCCAAGCTCGCCGCCGGAAAGATGGACCTCGTCTGCCACCCGGCACGCGTGCGCGCGATCGTGGACGAGGCGCTCGCCACCGTCGAGCCGCTCGCCGTGGCGCAGGGGATCACGGTGGAAGTGGTGTCGGCGGACGCCGTTCCCCTGATCTCCACAGACGCGGACCGCGTGCGGCAGATCCTCCTCAACCTCCTCTCCAACGCGGTGAAGTTCACGGACCGCGGGGGGATCACGGTTTCCATCGAGCCGGTGGCGGAGGGGGTGGAGGTGCACGTGGCGGACACGGGGCGCGGGATCGCGCCGGAGCACCAGGAGCGCATCTTCCACGAGTTCGAGCAGGTCCCGGGCTCCAGGGTGAGCGGCGGCACGGGGCTGGGGCTCCCCATCTCGCGCAAGCTGGCGCGGCTGCTGGGGGGCGAGCTGCGGGTGAAGAGCACGCCGGGCGAGGGCTCCGTCTTCACCCTGCGCCTGCCGCACGCGGTGCCGGCGGATGAGTGAGGCGCTCACCCCCGTCCGGCTCACGAAGATGGCGTCGGACCAGGAGCGGCTGGGGCACTGGGACGAGGCGGCCGGGCTGTACGCGCGCGCCTTTCGCGAGTCGCTCCACTCCGGCGCGGTGGAGCACGCGTCCGATGCGCTGCGAGGGCAGGCGCGGGTGCGCAACCGCGAGCGGCGCTGGGACGAGGCGGAGGAGCTGGCCGAGCTGAGCCGCGAGATCGCCGAGCGGGCCGGGCTGGCGCGCGCCGCCGCCCGCGCCGTCAACGTCGTCGGCCTCATCCGCCACGCCCGCGGCGACTGGACGGGGGCGCACGACTTCTTCGCCCGCGCCCACGAGCTGGCGCTGGACCTGGGCGACGACGAGCTGGCCGGCTTCGCGCTCCAGAACACCGGGGTGATCGCCAACCTGATGGGCGACCTGCGCGAGGCGCGCACGCTGTACCTGGAATGCATCGGCTCGTTCGTGCGCTCGGGGAGCAGCGCGAGCGCGGCGCTGGTGTACAACAACCTGGGGATGGTGTGCGGCGACCTCCGCGAGTGGATGGAGGCGGAGATCTTTTACGCGCGCGGAATCGAGATCGCGGAGCGGATCGGCTACTCCCCCGCCCTCGCCCTGCTCCTGGCCAACCGCTCGCAGCCGCTGATCGAGGTGGGGGACACGGAGAAGGCCCTCGCGTCGCTGGCCCGCGCGGAGGAGCTGGCCACGAGAATCGGAGAGCGGGGGGTGCTCTCTGACGTGGCGCGCTTCCGCGGCATCATCGCCCTGCGCACCGGCGACGTGGCCGCCGCCGAAAGGTCGCTGGAGCAGGCCCTGGAGCTGGCCACCGGCCCCGGCCTGGAGGTGGAGCGCGCCTCGGCGCTTCGCGAGCTGGGAGAGCTGCGCCGCACGCGGGGGCACACCGCCGAAGCACGCAACGCATTCACGGAAGCGCGCACTCTTTTCGCCGTGCTGGGCGCCGCGCGAGACGTCGCGGACATCGACTTTCGCCTCGCGGAGTTGGGCGAATCAGAGCCAACCCTGCAGCCAGTAAAGACTTAGCCTCGCGACCACCCCACCGTCCGTTTCCCGCCGTAGCACATAGGCACGTGTCCTGCTATACTGATTTTCACACGGTGGAAACGATGTACCAAGGAGGGCTCAATGGTCCGTGGGATGCGCATTGCGATGGTGCTGGGGGCGGTGGTTCTTCTCGCCTCGGCCTGTGGTACGGACGGGGGAACGCCGTTCTCGCCGGAAGTTAAGCCGGCGTTCGACGGGCTCGGGACGGGCGGGAACGTGACCGGCGGTGGGACCCAGACCACCACGACGTCGACCACCACATCCGGAACGACTGCACCATCCGACACCACCACCACGGTGGGTCGCGACGGGCTGGGGACGGGCGGCAACTAGACGGCACGGATCGGAAACCGGCGAGAGGCCCGCGCACCAGGTGCGCGGGCCTCTTTTGCCTGCGACGGGGGGCCCGGGCCCCCTCCCCCGCTCGTCACCTCGCGGCCCCTCCCCCAAAACTACCTGGGGGAGGGGCGTACGCATGCATCTCCGCCGGATGCGCGATTCTGTGGGGCGCGATTATCGCGCCCGTGCTCGCCCCCACATCGTCTCCCGCTCACCACGCGCACGCCGGTAGGGGCGGCCCCGCGTGGCCGCCCGTGCCCGCCCCCACTCCGCCCTCCAGCCCCACGCGCCGGCAAGAGACATCCCGGTGCGGCACCCGTGTCCCAGCGGCGCGCAGGACACCCCGCAGCTTTCCGCCGAAAATTTCCTCGCCGGCAAACAACAGAGTCCGGCAGATGCGCGCAAGTTCACCAATAACAGGCACTTGCGACGCACGAACCACCCGGAAGCCATAGCGTCGTCAAAGGGGCGAAAACGGCACGGAACGTGTAGCCCATCCACAGCGCCCATCGGCAGATCCTCCCACCCGGGTGGTACCATGCTGTCCGCCCTAGCTCCACGCTCAACGCCCCCGCGAGAGGGCGATCTCCTCCGCGCCGCCCTGCGCGCCGGGTGCCAGGACGACCCCGAAAGCGCACTCCGGACGCTCGCCGAGTCGCTCCCCGATGCGCCCCGCCTCCAGTGCGCGCTCTGGGTGGACGCGGACGCGGAGATCGTCGCCGCATATCCGCAGGGATTCGAGGCGGGGGCCGAGGTGCGCGAGGCGGCGGCCCAGGCCGTCGTCGCCGGGAGCTACGCCGCTTGCTCGCTGGGGAGGGAGATGGAGACGCGCTTCCCCGGCGCCGAGATCCTGGTGCTCCCCCTGGCGAAGCCCCAGGGAGCGCTCCTGCTGGCCGCGCCCGCGGGAGCGTTCGGGGATGCGGACGCGTGGGCGCCGCTCGCCGAGGCGTTCGCGACCGTGCGCGCGCGCCACACGGAGCTCGTGGAGGCGCGCGCGGAGTGCAGCCGCCTGCGCGAGCGCGCCGAGGAGACCGAGGCGCTCGACGTGCTGGGCCTCGCCGCCAACCGCACTCTCGATCCGGACGAGGTGGTGGGGCTGGTGGCGCGCTTCACCCGCACCCTGCTCGGCGCCGACTACGCCGTCGTCAGCACCGGCGAGGGCGGGCACCTGCGCGCCTGCGCGGGCGTGGGCGTCCAGGCGGCACTCCCTTCCGCCGAAGACGATCCGCTCGCCCGCTGCGTGGTGGAGGCCGGCAAGCCCGTGTACCTGGGCGAGGGCGAGGAGCTGCGCGCGGCCGACTTCGCCCTGCACTCCGCCGAGGGGATGCAGGCGGGGCTGGGCGTGCCGCTCTCCCTCTTCGGCGAGCACTTCGGCGCGCTGGTGATCGGGTATCGCGAGCCGTACCGCGTCACCCGGCAGGACACGCGGCTGGCGGTGACGCTGGCCCGCCACGCCGCCGTCGCCATCAGCAATGCGCAGCTCCACCGCGCCGTGGAGGAGCGCTCGCGCGAGCTGGAGGGGGCGAACGAAAAGCTGCGCGAGCTGTCGGCGGTGAAGGAGCGCTTCTTCAACATGGTGAGCCACGAGCTGCGCACCCCCATCAACTCCGTGAAGGGCTACGGCGACCTCCTGCTGCGCGGCGCCGCGGGCCCGCTTCCGGACCGCGCGAAGCTCTACCTGGAGAGGTCGCGGACCGCCACGCTGACCCTCATGGAGCTGATCAATGACCTGCTGGACTTCGCCAAGCTGGATGCGGGGCGATTGGAGGCTTCGCTGGAGCCGTGCCCCCTTCGCGAGCTGATGGACGCGCCGATCGCGGTGGCCGAGCCGCTCGCCAGCGCCCGCGGCCTGCGCCTCCGCTCCGAGCCGGGGGAGGACGCGCCGGTCCTGCGCACCGACTCCCGGCGCGTGAAGCAGATCCTCACAAACCTCCTCTCCAACGCCATCAAGTTCACGGCCGATGGCGAGGTGGTGCTCGCCGCGCGGGCGGACGGGGAGTGGATGGAGCTGCGCGTCTCGGATACGGGGCGCGGCATTCCCGCCGAGCACCTGGACCGCATCTTCGAGGAGTTCCATCAGCTCCCGGGCTCGGAGGGGACCGGGCTGGGGCTCCCGATCTCGCGAAAGCTGGCGCGGCTGCTGGGCGGCGACCTGCGCGTGGAGAGCGAGGTGGGCGCCGGATCGACCTTCATCCTCCGCATCCCCGGCGTGCTCCCCCCGCGCCGGGACGACTAGACCTGCCCCGCGGGGCGCCTTCTCCTCCTTCTTCCCACCGGGTTCGACATGCGCACCCTTCATCGCATCACCCTCGCCTGCCTGATCCTCGCCGCCTGCGCGCCTTCCCCCGAGCCGGGGCCGCCCGCGCGCCGGACGTCGCTCCTGGCGCAGTGCTCGAGCCGCGAGGGACCGGCGGGTACCGACTCGGCGGTCGCGAACAACGCAGGCGAAGCCACCCTCCAGGTGCGCGGCGCGGCGGGGCAGCACGTGCTCCACGTACCCGCGGGCGCCGCCGAGCCGGGGACGGTCTTCATCCTCACCGCCATGGCCCCGCCGAACGTGGGAGTGGAGGCTCACGTGCGCGGGCAGGGCACGTACAGCTTCCTCAACGGCCGGCGCGCCACGCTGCGGATCGACGCGGAGCACTGCACCACGGAGGAATATGGGAAGCTCCCCTCGCCGACGATCCTGCGCGTGGGGCGCGACGGCGCGCTGACCCCGCTCCCCAGCCGGCCCGGAGAGGGCGGGGCGCGCTCCCTGTCCGCCGAGCTCCCCACACTCAGCGGATACGCCATCGGGTCCAACTGAACCGCGTGTCGAACGTGATGTCCGCCGTCGAAGTGCCGCATGCGGAGCCGCTCTGCGCGGTGGCCGCGCGCGGGAAGGAGCTGGAGGTGGCGGGGCGGTGGAGGGAGGCGAACCGGCTGTACGCGTCCCTCTTCCGCCGGGCCGTGGCGGAGCGCGCCCCCTCCGCGGCGGTGGACGCGCTCCGGCGGCAGGCCAGCGTGCGCGGACGGCTGGGGAAGGTGGACGAGGCGGAAGAGCTGGCGGAGCTGAGCTTCGAGATCGCGGAGCGCTGCGGCCTGGCGCGCGCCGCCGCGCGGGCCGTGAACGTGCGCGCGACGCTCCTCCACACGCGCGACGAGCTGGCCGGCGCCGCCACGCTGTATCGCGAGGCCCTCGCGCGTGCGCGCGCCGTGCGCGACGACGAGCTGACCGGGCTCGTGTGCCAGAACCTGGGGGTGATCGCCAACATCCAGGGCGAGCTGGCCGAGGCGCGCGCGCTCTACCTGGAATGCATCGCGTCGACGATCCGCTCCGGCGACCGGACCGCGGCGATGATGGCGTACAACAACCTGGGGATGGTGTGCGCGGACCTGCGCGAGTGGCTGGAGGCCGAGCTGTACATGGACCGCGCCCTGGACGTGGCGGAACGGATCGGCCACCTGCCGACGGCCGCGCTTCTCCACCTGAACCGCGCGGAGCCGCTGATCCAGATGGGCGAGCTGCGGCGCGCCCGCGCCACGCTGGACCGAGCCGAGGAGCTCGCTGCGCCGCTCGGCGACCGCGCGACGCTGGCCGCCGTCCGTCGTTTCCGCGCAGTCATCGCGCGTCTTGAGGGTGACTTCGCCGCCGCGGACCGCGAGCTGGCGGACGCCGCCGAGGCGGTTGCGGGCGAGGGGCACGAGCTGGAGCGGGCCCAGATCCTGGGTGCCGTCGCCCGCCTTCGCTGGGAGCAGGGCCGCCGCGACGAAGCCCGCGACGCCCTGCACCGTGCCCGCGACTGCTTCGCCGCCCTCGGCGCCGCCCGCGAGATCCGGCGGCTGGACGAGGTGCTGGCGGGGTGGGTGGAGGTGGAGGCCACAACCGCCGGATGAGCATCGGGGGAAAGGCGCCGGGGAACGCCCGCAACGCCGGGGGATAAATCCCCCGGCTGGAACAACGGGAAGACCGCTGAAGCGGTCTCGGGTGCCGCGGGTTGCGGTGCGCGCCCGTGACACGGGCGCGATGAATCGCGCCCCTACCGTATCTATGCTGCACGCGCGGATTTCTCCCCCTCACCCGCCCTGCGCCCCCGCAGGCGGGGGAGGGGGCCGGGGGGAGGGGGCCTACTCGTCGCCCACCACCACCTCCCCCCGCGCCGCGCGCTCCACCAGCGCCTGGATGCGGCGCACCCCCTCGGCCACGAAGCGCTCCTCGGGGCCGAAGGAGAAGCGCGCGTAGGTGCGGAAGCGGGAGGGGCGGCCGCTGCGGCGCTTTCCGGGGTTGATGTCGAAAAACTCGCCGGGGACGCAGATCACCTGCTCCTCGATGGCGGCGCGAAAGAAGCCCATTCCGTCGTTCAGCGGGGGCGGGAGGTCGGCGAGGTCGGCCCAGACGTAAAAGGTGCCCTCCGGCTCCAGGTCCAGCCGCATACCGGCCGCACGCAGCCCGTCCACCAGGACGCGGCGCTTGCGGCCGAAGACTTCCTGGATCGCCTTCGTCTCCGCGCGCACCGCGCCGGCGTCCAGGAGGGGGATGGCGCTGCGCTGCAGGGGGCGGTTGCCGCCGCCGTCCAGGAAGGACCCCGTGCTGGACACTCCCTCGATGACGGAGCGCGGCCCCACCACCCAGGTGCACCGCCAGCCGGGGTAGCGCCAGTTCTTGGTGAAGCCGTCCAGGATCACGATCGGGTCCGCGTCCACGTCGTCCACGTAGCGCGCGGCGGAGACCATCCCGTCCTCCTCTGGGGCGCCCCACTGGTAGTGGCTGTAGAACTCGTCGAAGAGAAAGGTGCACTCCAGCCGCCGCGCCGCGTCCACCCACGACTCCAGCTCGGCGCCGCGGATGGAGCGGCCCGTGGGGTTGCCCGGGTTGGAGAGGAGGACGGCGGAGAGGCCGCGCCCCGTGATCTCGCGCTCCAGCCGCTCCACGTCGAAGCCGTACCCTTCGCTCCCCTCCAGCAGGATGGGGATGGAGGTGAAGAGGCGAAAGATGTCCAGCAGCTCCTCGTAGGCGGTGTAGTCGGGGAGGAAGTGGCCCAGGTTGATCTCCCCCAGCGCCGCCACCGTGCGGGTGAGCGACAGCCGCCCGCCCCCGCAGATGCACACGTTCTCGGCGGTGTACTTCGACTCCTTTCCCTGGCGGTAGAGCTGGTTGTAGAGCTCGGCCACCGCGGCGCGCAGCTCGGGGACGCCGGCCACCGGCGCGTACTCCTGGTCCGCCGGCGCGATCTCCACCTCGCAGATGCGCGGGGGCGCGCCGGGGAGGTCGCCCGTCTCCGGCATCCCCTGGCCGAGGTTGCACCAGTCCGGGTGCCCGTATGCGTAGCCGAGGCGCGCGGCCTCGCTCATCACGTAGATCACTCCCGTGAACGGCACCGGCCGGAATCCGGGCGCGCTGGGGAGGGGGATGTCGACTCTTCTGCGGTCCATGGGGAAGTGCGTGAGTGCGTGAGTGCGTGAGTGCGGGGCGGGTCCGCCTGCACAGCGCGGGCCGGGTAGTCGGCCTCCCGTCTTGACCCGGCACGCGCGCTGGCTGTATAGTCGCGCTCCACACTCGCCGGGCCCCGCCACCGACATCCGTACCATGTCCCAGATCTCCGACCGGCTCCGCGCGCTCCGCGAGGCCGTGCGCATTGCGCCGGACGACGCCACGCTCCGCCGCCTCCTGGCCGACGCGCTGCTGGGCGACGGCTTCCACGAAGAGGCCGAGGCCGAGTTTCGCGCCCTCCTGCGCCTCGACCCCGACGACGACGCGGCCCGGCTGGGGCTGGTGCGCGCCTTCCTGCGCCAGAACAAGAGCTCCGCCGCGCTCGTGGTGCTCGAAGAAGAGGTCCGCGCCGGCCGCGGCGGCGCCGAGGTGCACCTCCTGCTCGTGCGCACGCTGCTGGACGCGGGGGAGATGCAGCGCGCCCGCGAGGCGTACGAGGCCGCCCTCGCCGCGCACCCCGGCGCCGCGGACGTGGAGCTCGCCGCTCGGCTGGGCGCCATGCGCGCCGGCCCGCGGCGCCCGTCCGCGGTCGAGGGACCCGACGATGAGGACGACGACCTCCCCCCCGGCGTGGTCGAGCGGCCGCACGTCACCTTCGCCGACGTGGGGGGGATGGAGGCGCTCAAGGAGCAGATCGGCCTCAAGATCATCCACCCGCTCAAACACCCTGAGCTGTACCGCGCCTACGGAAAGCCGATCGGCGGCGGGCTGCTGATGTACGGGCCACCGGGGTGCGGCAAGACGCACCTGGCGCGCGCCACCGCCGGCGAGGTGGAGGCCGCTTTCATGGCGGTGGGGATCGACGAGGTGCTGGAGATGTGGATCGGCCAGAGCGAAAAGAACCTGGCGTCGCTCTTCGCCGAGGCGCGCAGGCAGGCGCCGTGCGTCCTCTTCTTCGACGAGGTGGACGCGCTGGCCGGCCGCCGCAGCGACTTCCGCAGCGGCGCGGGAAGGTCGCTGATCAACCAGTTCCTCGCGGAGATGGACGGCATCGACGACGGGAACGACGGGCTGCTGGTGCTGGCGGCCACCAACGCGCCCTGGCACCTGGACCCCGCCTTCCGCCGCCCGGGGCGCTTCGACCGCGTCCTCTTCGTCCCCCCGCCGGACGCCACCGCGCGCGCCGCCATCCTGGAGATCCTCACCCGCACCCGCCCGGTAGAGCGGCTCGACATGGCCAAGGTGGCCGGCAAGACGGAGGGCTTCTCCGGCGCGGACCTCAAGGCAGTGGTCGACCTGGCGGTGGAGGGGAAGCTGAACGAGGCGATCCGAGCGGGGCGCGCCATCCCCATCACCACGGCCGACCTGCTGAACGCGGCCAAGGCGATGCGCCCCAGCACCAGGGAGTGGTTCTCCACCGCGCGCAACTACGTGATGTACGCCAACGAGAGCGGGCTGTACGACGACGTGAAGCCCTGGCTGCGCTGATGGATGCCCCCTCGCAGCACCGGGAGCGCGGCTGGATCCTCGCCACGCAGGGCCGCCACGAGATGGCCGAGCGCGAGTACCGCCTGGCGCTGGCGGAAGACCCGCACGACGCGGTGACGCACGCCCTCCTCGCCATCCTGCTGGCGGACCTGGACGAGCGCCGTGCCGACGCGCTGGAAGAGGCGCGCGCCGCGATCCGGCTCGACCCCGAGGACGCCTTCGCGCACTTCGCCGAGGCGCACGTGCACCTGCAGGCGGAGCGCTGGGACGAGGCGGAGCGGGCCGCCCTCACCGCCATCGACATCGACCCGGACGACCCGCGCAACCATACGGCGCTCTCCTTCGCCCACCTGGGCCGCAGGCGGTGGAAGGAGTCGCTGGCCGCCGCGGACGAGGCGCTGGCGCTGGACCCGGGGCACGCCCCCGCGCTCAACCTGCGCGCCAACGCCCTGGTGCACCTGGGCCGCAGGGACGAGGCGGGCGCCACCCTGCACGGCGCCCTCGCCCGCGACCCGGAGAACGCGGACACGCACGCCAACCAGGGCTGGGCGCTCCTGCACCGCGGCGACCGCAAGGGCGCGCTGGAGCACTTCCGCGAGTCGCTGCGGCTGGACCCCGAGGGCGAGTGGGCGCGCGATGGCCTGGCGGAGGCGCTCAAAGCGCGCAACCCGCTGTACGCGGCAATGCTGCGCTACTTCCTCTGGATGAACCGGCTGGACAAGCGCACGCAGTGGATGGTGATCGTGGGCGGGATCTTCGGCTACAACGTGGTGCGCAGGGTGGCGCAAGCCAACCCGGGGCTCGCGCCCTGGCTGATGCCGCTGATGGTGGCCTACGCCGCCTTCGTGCTGCTGAGCTGGGCCGCCCCGCAGATCTTCAACGCCGTGCTCATGGCGAGCCGGGACGGGCGCTACGTCCTCTCGCCGGAGCAGCGGCGCTCGGGCGGGTGGATGGTGGCGGGGGGTGGGGCCGCGCTGGCGCTGGGCGTGGCGGCGCTCGTCACCCGCGCGGGATGGGCGACCGGCGGCGCCATCCTCTTCGCCGGCCTGCTCATCCCCCTGTCCGCGTCGTTCCGCGGCCCACGCGGACGCGCCACGCCAAAGATGGCAGCGGCCGCGGCCGTGCTCTACGCGCTGGCGGCGCTCTTCGTCGTGCTGCGGCTGATGGAGAACGAGGCGGCGGACGGTCTCTTCGGTATCGTCCTGCTGGGGATCGTCGCGATCTCGTGGATCTCCAACCTGCGAAGCCGGTAGGCGCGGATGTCGGTGGAAGCCGCGCGCCAGCTGGTCCTCGCGCGACGGCCGGAGCTGGCCGAGCGCGAGATTCGCCGCTGGCTCGCGCTCCACCCGCACGACGCGGCGGGGCAGGCGCTGCTGGCGTGGAGCCTCGCGCTGCAGGGAAAGCCGGAGGCGGAGCGCGAGGCGGAGGAAGCGGTGCGGCTCGCTCCCGATTGGGCGCACACCCACACCGTACTTGGTGAGGTGAGGCTGGAGCTGGGCCTGCACCGCACGGCCGAGCGGTCGCTGCGTGACGCACTCGCGCTCCGGCCGAACGACGCGCAGATCCACGCGCTCCTGGCGGCCTCCATCCTCGGACAGGGGAAGCGCACTCACGCGCGGCAGGCGGTCGCCACCGCCGAAGCCGGGCTCGCGCTCGACCCTGTGAACGCCGGATGCGCACGCATGCGAGCGCTGGGGCTCATAAGGCTCGGCCGCTTCTGGAAGGCGCGGCGGGCCGCGGCCTACGCGCAGAGCCTGGACCCGGAGCATGCCTACGGGCACGCCATCGCCGGCTGGGCCCAGCTCGCCACCGGGCGCCGAAAGGTCGCCCGCGAGCACCTGCGCGAGGCCCTCCGCTCCGACCCGCAGAACGAGTTCGCGCAGCAGGGGCTGTGGCGCGCCGACGAGTGGCCGGTCTTCGCGGCGGCCCTCGTGATGGAGACCGAGACCCATCCGCGCTGGCTGCGCGCCGCGGCCGTCCTGCAGACGGTCTCGGTGTCGTTGGCCGCAATGCGGGGCCCGGACGCCGTGGGCCCGCTCTTCTGTTCGCTCCTCCTTCTCCTTTCGGCGGAGGCATGGACGCTCCCCGTGCGCTTCACGGCCCGCGGCCGCGCACGCATGGAGGAGCTGCGCATGCCGGGCGCGCTTCCACCGCGCGAGCGGCTGCACACCCGCATCCTCCTGATGTGCATCTTCGCCGTGACGATCCTCCTCCCCCTCTTCGTGTACCTTCCCTAACTTCTCCGCTCAGCGGAGCTTCCACGCCATTCTGGAGAAGATGGTGCCGGAGTAGTCGTTCTCCGCAAAGATGTTGGTGGCCACCTTCAGCCGGGTATGTACGGTCACCCGAGTCGCGCGCTCCTCCTGGCGCGCGACGGCGACGCGTACGAGCTCACCATGGCTGACGAACGACATCCCCGTCGTGCCGACGATGATCCACGTCTTGGGCTCCACCTCGCGGGTGATCTCTATGCGGAAACCGGACTCGACCATCGCCTCCCGCGCCGCCTGGAGCGTCGAGTCGAAGGAGGCCTGGAACACGCGCGCGGTGCCGGCGTCGAGCGGCGCGTTCTGCATCCCGCCCACCGTGGCGCAGGCGGACGTCAGGAGCGCCGCGAGGAGCAGGATGGTGGTCGAGATGCGGTTCATACGAGATCGGCAAGTCGAGTAGAAGGGTTACGCAGACTAGCCCCGGGATGCGGAGAGCGCCACCCGCCGTCGCCACGCGGGCTCGGGCTGGTGCGGAGCGCGCGTCCCGGTTACCTTCTCCCGTGCAAGCCGCCAGGGGTACTTCGCTGCGATCAGCGGAGTTGAGACAGTCCCTTGGAACCTGATCCGGTTCACACCGGCGTAGGGAGCGCGGCGTGTCGCATCCGATGGACTGGTCCGCCCGCGCCGCTCACCACGGCCGATGCGCATCCGTACATCCAGGCGCCACCCCGGAGCTCCGGCGTGGCGCCTGTTTCGTTTGCAGGCGCCGCCCGGACTCCGCCGCCACCCCGTACCGATCCGGATCATCCCGCTTCCGCAGCATGGAGACGCACGATGATCGACCGAGCCCGCCCCGACTCCGCCACCGCCCCAACCACCGGCGACTACGGCGACGCCTTCCCCGCGTCGCGCAAAGTCTACGTCGACGGGCCGGTCGGCATCCGCGTGCCCATGCGCGAGATCGTCCTCTCCGGCGGCGAGCCGCCGCTGCGCGTCTACGACACCAGCGGCCCGCTGGGCGGCGACGTGCGCGAGGGTCTCGCCCCGCTCCGCGCCGAGTGGATCCGCGCCCGCGGTGACGTAACGGCAGTGCCTGGTGCCCAGTCCCCAGTGCCGAGTAGCGACCCACCAGGCACTCGGCACTCGGCACTGGGCACTTCGTCCCTCATCCCCGCATCGCTCCGCCGCCCGATCCTCCGCGGCACCGGCGGCGTCACGCAGATGGCCTACGCCCGCCGCGGCGAAGTCACCGCCGAGATGGAGTACGTCGCGCTGCGCGAGGGGATGAGCCCCGAGTTCGTGCGGAGCGAGGTGGCGCGCGGGCGGGCCATCATCCCCGCCAACATCAACCACCCCGAGCTGGAGCCGATGATCATCGGCCGCGGCTTCAAGGTCAAAGTCAACGCCAACATCGGCAACTCGGCCGTCACCTCCTCCATCGAGGAAGAGGTGGACAAGCTGCGCTGGGCCACCCTGTGGGGCGCGGACACGGTGATGGACCTGAGCACGGGGAAGAACATCCACGAGACGCGCGAGTGGATCCTGCGCAACTCGCCCGTCCCCATCGGCACGGTGCCCATCTACCAGGCGCTGGAAAAGGTGGGCGGCGTCCCCGAAGAGCTCACCTGGGAGATCTACCGCGACACGCTGATCGAGCAGGCGGAGCAGGGAGTGGACTACTTCACCGTGCACGCCGGCGTCCTGCTGCGCTACGTGCCGATGACCGCCAACCGCCTCACCGGCATCGTGAGCCGCGGGGGGAGCATCATCGCCAAGTGGTGCCTGGCGCATCACCGGGAGTCGTTCCTGTACACGAACTTCCGCGAGATCTGCGAGATCATGCGCGAGTACGACGTCTCCTTCTCGCTGGGCGACGGCCTGCGCCCCGGCTCCATCCGCGACGCCAACGACGAAGCGCAATTCGCCGAGCTGCGCACCCAGGGCGAGCTCAACAAGATCGCCTGGGAGTTCGACGTGCAGACGATGAACGAGGGCCCCGGCCACGTTCCCATGCACCTGATCCAGGAGAACATGGACCGGCAGCTCGAGTGGTGCGAGGAGGCCCCCTTCTACACGCTCGGGCCGCTCACCACCGACATCGCGCCGGGCTACGACCACATCACCAGCGCCATCGGCGCCGCGCAGATCGGGTGGTACGGCACGGCGATGCTCTGCTACGTGACCCCCAAGGAGCACCTGGGCCTCCCCAACCGCGACGACGTAAAGGCGGGCGTCATCACCTACAAGATCGCCGCCCACGCCGCCGACCTCGCCAAGCGCCACCCCCGCGCCCAGGAGTGGGACGACGCGATCAGCAAGGCGCGCTTCGAGTTCCGCTGGCGCGACCAGTTCAACCTGTCGCTAGACCCCGTCACGGCGTTGTCGTACCACGACGAGACGCTCCCCGCCGAGGGCGCCAAGATCGCGCACTTCTGCAGCATGTGCGGCCCCAAGTTCTGCTCCATGAAGATCACCCAGGACGTCCGCGACTACGCCGCCAAGCTGGAGGCCGCGGAGGCGGGGATGGCAGAGAAGTCGGCGGAGTTCAGGGAGAAGGGGAGCGAGGTGTACCTGCCGGCGGAGGTGGTGGTTGCCGCCGCGGCAGAGCGCGGAGTCGAAGCGGAGGAGACGGTCGCGGCCGATTGAGCGGTTCCGCAACCGTGGGGACGCGGGGAGCACGATGGTGCTCCCCGCGTTCGCGTTTTCACCCCTGTTGGTGACCAGCAATTCGTCCCCCGGATGCGCCACGAGATCGAAAAGGCTTGACTCTTTCGAAATAGTAAGTATCCTGATGTTCAGTAGGCTGATCATCTACAATCTCACGCGTGAGCACACGTGTCGTCCTCCACGCTGACCTCTCCCGCTTCCGACATCGTGTTCCCTGGCACCGCGCCGGGAGTACCGCTGCGGCGCCAGGTCATCCCGCTCTCCCGTCGCCTGTTCCAGGTCGGCATGGCCGCGGCGGCAGAAGCGCTGGATGGCGAAGCGCTTACGGCACTGGAATACGGTGTCCTGGCTTGGTTGAGGGACGATCCCGACATCGATCAGAACGCGCTTGCCACACGGCTCGGGGTGGACCGGACCACCGCCGGCATGCTCGTCTCCAGCCTGGAGGAGAAAGGCTTCGTGGACCGGCGCACCAACCCCGCGGACCGGCGGGCGCGCCTGCTGCGGCTCACCCCGGAGGGAGAGGCGTTGCGTGCGCGGGTGCGCCCCCGTGTGGCCGAATGCCAGGCCCGCATCCTCTCCGTGCTGGAGCCGGCCGAGCAGGAGATGTTGCTCGACCTGCTCGTCCGAGTGGTGACGACGAACGAGGCGTACATGCGACCCGGTGCCGGTCGACGGAAGCCGTCGCGGAAGCCGGGCTCCTGACGCGGGCTCTCGCTGTCGTGCCGAGGTGGGCTCCCACTCCCGCCTCTCGTGAAGGACCCCAACCAATAGAGGCGGCCCATGTCCCATCCAGCAGGTCCCGCTCCGGTTCTCTTGCAGGGCTTCGTGGTCCCGGCGGACGAAAGCCGCTGGGGAGAGCCGATGCACACGTCGGCGGAGCACGTCTGGACTAAGGTGTCGCAGAAGGACACCCGTGGAGCATGGTCTCTCTTCGAGAGCCGTGTCCCCGCTGGGTTCGGCGTGCCGCTACACCTGCATCACGAGCAGGAAGAGTGGTTCTGGGTTCTCCAGGGGGAGTTCGAGTTCGAGGTCGGAGGGGCGTTGAACCGTCTGGGCCCCGGGATGAGCCAGCTCGCGCCGCGGCAGATTCCTCACCGTTGGCGCAAAACGACCGACGGCGACGGGTGCATGCTCATTCTCGTCCAGCCGTCAGCCGGGATGGAGGACTTCTTCGATCAGTTTGCCCTCCTCTCGCCAGAGCAATTGCAGGACTTCGGCGCCATCAGCCAGCTGTTCGCCGCGTGCGGAATGGAGGTGGTCGGCCCCCCGTTGTCGGCAACGGACGGCTGAGCATCGGCCCTGGCCCCGTGTGCGGCCCCGCTTCCGCTACAGAAAGATCACCCTGGACTTGTGGAGGCGGAGGCGGGAATGGCGCAGAAGTCCGCTGAGTTCCGTGAGCGCGGAGGCGAGGAGTACCTGCCGGCGGATATGGGTGCGGGAGGCCCCCAGGCGGACGCGGCGGAAACGGTCGCGACGGATTGATCCATCTGCCGGGCAATGTGGACGCGGGGAGCACCGCTGGTGCTCCCCGCGTCGATGGGTGTACGATACGCCACGCATCCGGTACCGGAAAAATGCGAGTCACTGAAGCCGCTCCGGGCGCCGGCCCCCTACTCTATGTGACGGCCTGGTCGGGGCCGCGCTTCACCTCCGTCGTGCTCTACACCTGCACCGACTTCGACGAGGCGAGGGCGACGGAGCTCACGCGGGAGTTCTTTCGCCTGTCGGAGTACGAGACAGCGTCGTTCTGAGCGGCTCGATGCGCGCGAGCGTCGCCAAACGTTCGCTGCCCGGGGTCCCTGATGAGACGCGCTCCTACATCAGCGGGCGTCATGCGGAGGCGGGCGGTTGCACATCATCCTCGCGCGTACTAAATTCTAGTACACCAATAGCCTGGCCGAGTGATGCCGAAGCAGCCCTCAGAACGCCCGTCAAGCCTCACCGCACTTTTCCACTCCCCGGCGATGGCGCGCCTGGTGGTGTTCTTTGCCACACACGCGGGTGAGCGGTTCCACTTTCGGGATCTCATGCGGCGGACGCAGCTGGCTAACGCGTCCGTGCAGCGGGAACTCCAGAACCTCGAACGGATGGGTGCGGTGAACCGGGAAGAGGAGGAGGGGCGCGTTTACTTCTCGGCGAGAGACGAGCACGACGCGTGGCGCGCGTGGGCGATGCTTCTCCGCTCCGCCGCGGCTCCGGCGGATGTGCTCCGGGAGGCGCTGGTGGACGCTCCCGGCGTCGAAGCCGCATTCGTCTACGGGTCCACCGTACGGGGTGACGCGCGGGCGGACAGCGATGTGGACGTGTTCCTGCTCTTCGACCGCGACGATCCCCACATGGAGGTGCGCCGGCAACTGTCCGACGCGGAGTTCCTCATCGGCAGGCAACTGGATGTGGTCGAGTACACCGCGGCGACGGCGAAAGAGCGCGTGCGCTCGGGCAATGCTTTCTTGAAGCGTGTGCTCGCGGAGCCGAAGGCGTGGCTTCGCGGTGATGAAGAAGCCTTTACGCGGGCGGTGATGGCGTGAACGCGCGAATCAAGATGATGCTGGACAGCCGCGAGATCGAGGAGTTCGCCGCGCCGTACGACGAAATCGTGGGGATGTGGCGCAAAGCAACCAGGACGGTCCAGAGCGCCGCAGCGCCGGAGTTGGACCTTGATCTCGACTCCCGGTTCACCCTCATGTACCAGTCCGCCCTGCAAGGCTCCACGGCCGTCGTCCGAGCGGCCGGATACCGGATCCGGGGGAACGACAACCACCGGCTCACCTTTGCCGCGGTCGCGGCACTCGGCCTCGGGGACCTGTCAGAGGCCGCCCGGGAGCTGAACATCATCCGGCAGGGCCGGCACGCGGCGGTGTACGACTGGGAGAGCACGACCGGGCCCGGCGAGATCAAGAAGCTCCGGGACGCAACCATCCGACTGCTCCAGGGCGCGGACGCCTGGCTGCGCGGCCAATCCGGGTCTTACGCGGACAGGCTCGCCCCTCTGGCAATCCCGGAGTTTCCGTTATCCCCGCGTGAGCGCGCATAGAGGCCGAATCACTCCGATGCCCCGGGCCACCCGCCGCGGATGCGCAGGTCGCGCTGGGGAAAGGGGATCTCGATCTCCTCCTGCCGGAACGCCGCGTCGATGGCGAAGCGGAGGTCGCTGGTGACGACGGGCTCCAGCAGCGGGTCCGGGATCCAGACGAGGAGGACGAAGTCGAGCGACGACTCACCGAAGTCGAGGAAGAGGACGGAGGGGGGCGGCAGGGCCAGCACCCGCGCGTCCTCCGCCGCCACGCGCGCCAGCACCCGCCGCACCCGGTCCGTGTCGCTGCCGTACGCCACGCCCACCTCCACGCGCACCCGCACCCGCCGGTCGCTCAGCGTCTGGTTGGTGACCGATTCGGTGATGAACTGGCCGTTCGGCACCACGATGTCCACGTTGTCCAGCGTGGTGACGATGGTGGCGCGCGCGTGGATCTGGCGCACGGTGCCGCGCACCTCGCCCACCTGCACGAAGTCGCCCTTCTTCACCGGCCGCTCCAGCAGCAGGATGAGCCCGCTGACGAAGTTCTGCGCGATGTTCTGGAGCCCGAAGCCGATTCCGACGGCGAGGATCGCCCCGAGCCCGGCCAGCGCCGTCACCGAGATCCCGAGGTTCTCCAGGGCGAAGAAGATGCCCAGCCCGATCACGGCGTAGTGCAGGAGGCGGTTCAGCGCGTACTGCACCCCCTCGTCCAGCCCGCGCTGGCGGTACACCCGCTGCATCGCGCGCCGCAGCACCGCGGAAGCCAGGAACGCCATCGCCACCAGCACCAGGAAGCTGACGACGGAGGCGATCGTGACGGTGCTGCCTCCCACGACGAAAAGGGGCTGGTCGAACGTCGAGCGGATCGGCGCGAGGCGGGAGCTCTGCATGCGGCTCGGGGTTCGGTGCTTGCGGTCCAACGGCCGGGTACGCAGGCGAGAACTGCAACTGCGGGGCTCGCGAAGACACACGCACTGGAGCAGCCAACTCACCCGGGAGCCATCCGTGGGGCACTACATCGACCTGGACCGCTGGGCCCGGCGGGAGCACTTCCACCTCTTCCGCGGCTACGACCGCCCACACTTCAGCGTCTCCACCGACGTGGACGTGACGGCGCTATACGAGGCGTCGCGCCGCCCCGAGGGCCCGTCGTTCATCCTGGCGACGCTCTTCGCGGGGATGCACGCGGCGAGCGCGACCGAGGCGTTCCGGCTGCGCATTCGCGGGGAGCGCGTCTGGTGCCACGACACGGTGTCGATCGGGTGCACGGTGCTCCGGCCGGACCGCACGTTTGGGTTTGGGTACTTTCCGTATGACCCGTCCTTCTCGCGCTTCGCCGCCGACGGACGCGCGGAGCTGGAGAGGGCGCGTGCGGGTACGTCGCTGCTGGAGGACGCGCGCGAGGAGGACGACGCCTACCTCCACAGCACGGTGCTGCCGTGGATCCGCTTCACCTCGTTCACCAACGCGCTGCGCCGGGAGGATTCCGTTCCCAAGCTCGTCTTCGGACAGCGGTTCGCGGTGGGGGACGCGTGGCGCATGCCGGTGGCGGTCGAGGTGCACCACGCGCTGGTGGACGGCATCGACGTGGGCGAGTTCCTGAAACGATTGCAGGATCTGCTCGCGAAACCGCCGGGCGAATAAGACAGAGGCGCGGAGGGGATTCCCTCCGCGCCTTGTAGTTCTCTCTGTGCCCTCTGTGTGACGCGCTGTTCCCTCCGTCAGCGCACCTCGACGTACTTCTCGAGCCGCGCGACCTCTTCCTTGTCCACGTACTTGCCGATCTCGCGGCGGAACTGCTCGATGTTCCTGTACGGGCGGTACTCTTCGAACTCGTGCTGCATGCGGGGGCCGACGCCGGGGATCAGGAGGATCTCCTCCTTGGAGGCGCTGTTGAGGGCGATCGGCTTCCATACCCTGGCGTACACGGCCTTGCGCTGCGGCTCGCCCAGGCGCGGGGCGAGCGCGCGGTCCACGGCCAGCATGTCGGCGTAGGGGCGGCCCTGGATCAGCGCATCGGCGGCGGCGGCGTCCAGGCCGGCGGCGGTGAGCTGCTCGCGCGTGGCCGTGTTGGGATCGATCATCGCGCCCTCCGCGGCCGCCGGAGCGGCGGTGGTGTCAGCGAGGGGAGCGGCAGGCGCGGCGGCGGCGGGGGGCGTGGCCTCCGGGGTGGCGGTGGCGGCGTCCTGGTCCGGCGCGTCGTTGCCGCACGCGGCGAGGAGCGCGGCGAGTACGAGGGCGGCGGTTCTGTGCATCGGTTCTCCCTGTTGGATGAAGTTCAGTTCTTCGTGCGGCGCAGCGCGGGGTGCCGGTACGCCAGCGCCAGGCCCACGAGCCCCAGCTGCGCCAGCGAGCCGGGCGCGAGCGCGGGGGTGGCGCCGCTGAGCGATTCCCAGAACAGCGCCGTTCCCGTGAGCGCGGGATCGGACTCGCGCTCGAATTCGGCGTTGCCCTGCAGGTGAAGATACGCGCCGACGCCCCCGGCCACGATGTACACGGCCATCACGGCGCGGAACGCGAGGAGCACCCCGCGCCCCGGCCGCAGCGCCACCGCGGTCCCGGCGACGAGTCCGGCGGCGAGCAGGGCCAGCGGCGTCCACTGCCACACGTCCTCGTAGTGCTCCAGCAGGAGCAGCTCGGCCGCGAGCCCCACGATCCCCACCAGCACCACCGCGAGCAGAATGCGGCGCAGGACCGGCAGCGCGTCAGGCTCGTGCGGCGGCGGAGATCCAGCGGGAATGTGGGACTCGTACATTCGGCCATCCGGGAACGGTTCGGCATCGCGATCCGCCGGAGAATATCCCTCACGGACCGATCAGGCAAAAACTACGGGCCTCTCGCAGAGCCACAGAGGGTACAGCGAGAACGGCGGGAGGGTTGGTTCTCAGGTTCGCCAAACGTTTGGAGCTGGCCGGTTGTAAGGAAGTGGGCAAGCACGATGGGCGGCGCGGATCCGTTCGGGACCCGCGACGCCCCGGACCCTCATGCGGGATGTCTGAGTTGAGATATACGGGAACGATTGCACTCATAGTGGCGCTGGGCGCGGGCGGCGAGCTGGCCGCGCAGGGCGGACGGCCGGGCGCACAGGCAGCGCAGGCCGCCGGGCAGATCCGCGGGATCGTGGTGGATGCCGCCACCGGCCAGCCGATCCGCTCCGCTTCCGCCGAAGTGCGCAGCGCCGCCGACTCCTCGCTCGTCAACGGGGCACTTACCGGGGCGGATGGGACGTTTCGCATAGAAGGGGTGCGCCCCGGCCGATACTACCTGCGGGTGACCGCCCTCGGCCACCAGGCGTCCACGCGCCCCGGCATCGCCGTCAGCGCGGAGGCGCCGGTCGCCTCGCTGGGGACGATCCGGCTGGGCACCAGCGCCGTGCAGCTCGAAGGCGTGACCGTCACCGCCGCGCGGCGCGAGGCGGCGCTGGCCCCGGACCGCAACACCTACACGCTGCGCGACATGCCCGCGGCGGCCGGCGGCAATGCCGTCGACGCGCTGCGCAACGTCCCCTCCGTGGAGGTGGACATCGACGGCCGCGTGAGCCTGCGCGGCAACGAGAACGTGGTCGTGCAGATCAACGGCCGCCCGTCGCCGATGCGCGGCGAGCAGCTGGGGGCCTTCCTCGCGCAGCTCCCGGCCAACATGGTGGACCGCGTGGAGGTGATCCCCAACCCGTCCGCCAAGTTCGATCCGGAGGGGATGGCGGGGATCGTGAACGTCGTCCTGCGCCAGAACACGGACCTGGGTACGAGCGGCGGGATCACGGCCGGCGGCGGCACCACGGGTCAGGTGAACCTCTCCGGCAACCTGGGCTACCAGAAGGGGCCGCTGACGCTGTTCGGCAACTACGGCTTCATGCGAGACGACCGGGAGACGACGGGCTTCACCTTCCGCGAGAACCGCTACCTCACGCCGCTGACGTACCTGGAGCAGGACGCGGCTGGGGCTTTCGCGCCGATCTCGCACACGCTCAACACGAGCGCCGAGCTGAAGCTGAGCGCGCGCGACCAGATCCACACCAGCCTGCTGCTGAGCACGCGCAGCGCGGACCGCAACGACGTCAACGAGTACCGGGAGCTCGGCGCATCGCGCGAGCTGCTGGGCCTTCGCGACCGGCGGGCGAACGAGGAGGGGAGCGAGCTGGGGCTGGACTACGTGCTCGGCTACCGCCACACGATCCGCCCGCGCCAGAACGAGTTCGCCACCGAGCTTCGCTTCAACCGCGACAACGAGGACGAGCTCACCCGCTACACCGAGCAGGCGCTGCTGCCGGACGGCACCGCGGCCGACGAGCTCCCCTTCCTGGAGACGCAGGGGAACGACGAGCGCACCCGCAACTGGACGCTCACGGCCGACTACACGCGGCCGCTGGGCGAGCGCGTGCGGCTGGAGACCGGCTACCGCGGCACGATGCGCCGGCTGAACAGCGACTTCACCGCGTCGCTCTTCTCCTACGGGTCGAATGCGTACGAGGTGGACGCGTCGCGCACCAACGCCTTCGCGTACGACGAGACGGTGCACGCCGGCTACGGTGTGCTCGCCTCCACGCTGGGGAGCTTCGACGTGCAGGGAGGGCTGCGCCTGGAGCGTGCCTCCAGCGAGTTCGACCTGGCGACCACCGGCGAATCCTTCGAAAACAGCTACGGGTCCTTCTTCCCGAGCGCGCTCGTCGCCTACAACCTGGACGACTCGCGGCAGCTCAAGGCGAGCTACTCCAAGCGCGTGGAGCGTCCGCGCACGCAGCAGCTCAACCCGTTCGGCCGCGTGGAAGACCCGCTCAACGTCTTCCGCGGCAACCCGTACCTCAAGCCGGAGTACACGCACTCCTTCGAGGTCGGCTTCCAGCAGTCGGGCGACCTGGGCACCATCCAGCTCACCCCGTTCTACCGCCACACGACGGACGCGGTGCGGCGCTTCACCACGGTGGACGATGCCACGGGCGTGGCCACGACCACCTTTCAGAACGTCGCCACGACGGATTCGTACGGCGCCGACTTCAACACGTCGATCCGCCGCGGGCGCGTCACGGGCTTCGGCGGCTTCAGCGCCTTCCGCCAGGTGACCGACGCGAGCAACGTGGGCGCCGGCGTGGGGAGCGATGCCTTCGGTTGGTCCGCGCGGATGAACGCCACGCTCAAGATCACGCCGCGGCTGGACGCGCAGGGCTTCCTGATGTACCGCGCGCCGATGGCCACCGAGCAGGGGCGCGTCTCGGGGCGGCAGATGTTCAACCTGGCCCTTCGCCAGAAGCTGATGGGCGACAGGGCCAGCGTGAGCCTGCGCGTGGTGGACCCGTTCAACACGATGCGCTTCCGCTCGATGACGGACGACGAGCGCTTCTACCAGGAGACGGAGCGCCGGATGGGTGCGCGCGGCGTCTTCCTGAGCTTCAGCTACAACTTCGGCCAGCAGCCGCGCGTCCGTCCGCGCGAGCAGCCGGAGCGCGGGGGCGACGAGGAGGAGATCCCGTAAGGGGCGCAGGCCCCCTCCCCCGCTCGTCACCTCGCTGCCCCCTCCCCCAATAACCACCTGGGGGAGGGGGCGCTTGCGTCCCTCCGTGCGTTACGCCGGTGCTGGCGTTCGCACGGAATCCCGTAGGGGCATTATAGGCGCACGGCTTCGGCAGCTGCCAAGTTTGTTGCCGGTTCGCAACCTTTCGTTCCACTCCGGCGCACTCCGGAACTGGCCCGCCCCTTGCGCACCTGCCACGCGCGCCCGCAGCAGCTTCCCTCCGTCCCCGGACCACACCTTGCACCGTAAAACTTTGCTCCTTGCCGCCCTCCTTGCGGGGGCCGCCGGGTGTTCGAACGATGCGCCCATGGCGCCGCCGGCCGGCCCCGTGCTGGACCGGGCGAACGGTGTCACGCTGTCGATGGCGCAGGGCGACGGGCAGACCGGACTCCCCGGAACGCCCCTCCCCACGCTGCTGGTGGTGCGCGTGCTGGACCAGGCAAAGCGTCCCATTGCCGGCGCGGTCGTGAACTGGGTCGCGGTCAGCGGCGGCGGATCGGTGAGCATCCGCCGGAGCAATACGGACGCGAGCGGCTACGCTTCCACGCGGTGGACGCTCGGAGCCGCGGAGGGCGAGCAGACGGTGCGCGCCTCGGGGAAGGGGGGTACGTTCCTCTTCTCCGCCAACCGCGCGCACGGCGTGCCGGTGGCGATGCACGTCATCCCCGGGTCCGTGTGGCTCACCGTGGGCGACACGGCGCGCCTGCGGGTGGTGTTCCTGGACGCGGAGGGGAACGTGGTGCCGGGCCCGCGCCCCACCTTCAAGTCGTTCTCCCATTACGCGACCGTGGACCAGAACGGAGTGGTTCGCGCGACCCAGGCGGCCAACGGCGGAATCGAGATCCTGGCGCCGCCCTTCCGCCGGTTCGCGTCCGTCAACCCGTGGTCGCGCGCCCACGAGCGCTACGGATCGCCGCGCAACTGGCTTTACGTGGTGCCAGAGGCCATCAACATCCTCCCCGGCGACACGACCCGCCTCCATGCGCTGTGGGTGGATGGGAACGGAGCGGTGAGCAACGCGCGCGACGCCGCATGGTCGTCGCTCAGCCCCAGCACGGCCACCGTGCTCCCCGGCGGGAAGGTGACGGCCGTGCGGGATTGGGGCGGGGCGGCCATCTACGCCCGGCGCTCCGACCGGGTGGGTCGCTCCGACGTGGGCGTGACCCGGCCGCAGGGGTGGTACCCGGGGCTCATCCTGACCGGGGTGACGATCTCGTCGGCAACGGTGCGCGCGGGTGCTTCGGTGGGGTGGGTGACCTTCTCCGTGTACTACATCACCGACGGTCCCGCGCGGCTGTCACGCTTCACGGTTCAGCTCCGCGCCCCGGACGGCACCACCCGCGAGCAGAGCTGGAACGGCTCCAGCGGTACCATGCGGATGCCGAAGGGCTCGGCCCCGGGGCGTTATGACATCGTAAAGGTGACGCTGACGGACAACCTGGGGAAGTCCGACTACGTGGTTGCCTCGCAGCTCCAGTCCCGCGGCAGCCCGACGTACTTCACCGTCGTCCGCTGACGCCAGCTCCCCGGACCGTCTGTAAAACCGAGGCACGGAGAAGAGCCTTTTCTCCGTGCCTCGCCGTTCGGATATCCGCGCACCGAAGCGCCTGACCCAGCATCCGCGCACCGTCCGCATCGCCCGTGCGCCGTGCCCCTGCCCCTCGCCCGGAACGGCGCTTGCGCCCGGCGCGCGGCATGAGCGCATCCGCCACGCGGCCACAGGTGCTGCAGACCGAGTCCGGGGAGTTCCCGCTGCACGAGTCCCGCCTCGGTCTGGCGGGGCACGAGTGGACGATCCTGCACACGGGTGTGGTGCTGACCCACGACGACGAGCAGCACTTCCTGCGCGAGTTCCGCGACCGGCTGCCGTACGGCGTCGCGCTCTGGCCCGCCGCCATCGCGCTGGCCCACGACGTCGCCGGGCGCGCGGATGCCCTGCGCGGTGCCCGCGTCCTGGAGCTGGGCGCGGGCACCGGCCTGCCGGGGATCGTCGCCGCCTCGCTCGGCGCGCGCGTGGTGCAGACGGACCGGCACGAGATGGCCATGTCCGTCTGCCGGCACAACGCGGAGCTGAACGGCATCTCCGCCATCGAGCACCGCCTCGCCGACTGGACCGCCTGGGACGACGCGGAGCGCTACGAGTGGATCATCGGCTCGGACGTCCTGTACGGCGAGTCGATGCACCCGCACCTCCGCCACATCTTCGAGACCAACCTGGCCCCCGGCGGCCGCATCCTCCTCTCCGACCCCTTTCGCGCGCCCGGCCTGCGCCTGCTGGAGTCGCTGGAGGCCGCCGGCTGGCGCATCTCCCTCGCCAAGTGGAACCTGGGCGAAGATACCTCGCCGCGGCCGATCGGCGTGTTCGAGATGGAGGCGGGGTAAACGCCGGTGCCGAATGTCGGCGCCCGAACACCGGGGGCTGAAGCCCCCGGCTGGAACCACGGGAAGGCGGCTGAAGCCGGCTCGAGAAACGCGGGACGTGACCGGGAGTCCGCAAAGGCGGACTTTGTGTTTTTCAGCGGCGAATTCATTCGCCCCTGGGAGGGCGGCGGCGGAGCCGCATCGGGCACGGGCAGCCACGTGGGGGCTGCCCCTACGGGATCGGTTTGTGCCGCAGAGATCGAGGAAGGTGGAGGGTGGGCGCGATAAATCGCGCCCCTACGATGTGTAGCCGCGAGTTTACTCGCCACCACCACCCGGCAGCACCAGCGTGAACGTGCTCCCCTCGCCGGGAGCGCTGCGCACGGTGAGGTCGCCGTTCATGGCGCGGGCCAGGTCGCGGGAGATGGCCAGGCCGAGGCCCGTGCCCTCGCTGGGGTTGTTGAGGGCGCGGCCCACCTGTACGAACGGCTCGAAGATGGCGTCCAGCTTGTCCGGCGCGATTCCGATCCCCGAATCCCGCACCTCGATCTCCACCCGCGCGCCCAGAGTTCGCGAGCGGACGCCGATTCGCCCGCCCGGATCGGTGAACTTGATGGCGTTGGAGAGGAGGTTCACAAGGATCTGCCGCAGCTTCTCGCCATCCGCGAACGCCGTCAGCGGGCCCACATCCGTCTCCAGCACGAGCGAGCGGGCGTGCACCTGCGGAAGGACCAGCGACTCCACCTCGCCGATGGCGGCGGCCACGTCCACCACGGCCAGGTCGTAGTGCACGGCGCCCGTCTCCAGCCGGGCGTAGTTGAGCACCTCGTTGATGAGACCCAGCAGGTGCTTCTGGCTGCGGCGGATGCGGAGCAGCGCCTCGGCCTGGGCGGGGGTCACGGGGCCGTGCACCCCCAGCTCGATCAGCTCGGCGTAGCCGTCGATGGCGTTGAGCGGCGTGCGCAGCTCGTGGCTCATCGTCGCCAGGAACTCGCTCTTGCTGCGGTTTGCGCTCTCCGCCTCCGCCCGCGCGCGCTCGGCGTCGCGAAAGAGGCGCGCGTTGTCGATGGCCACCGCCGCGCGGCTCGCCAGGTCCTGCACCAGCTCCAGGTCGCGCGCATCGTAGTGGCGCCCCGACTCGGTCATGCACAGGGTGAGCGCGCCCACGACGAGGCCGCGCGCGTTCAGCGCGACCACCAGGAAGGAGGAGAAATGCAGGGCGCGCAGGAGCGTGAGGTGCTCCTCGTCGCGGGCGCCGGCCAGGAGCATCTCGTCCGTCACCTCCGGTACGAACAACGGGGTGCCGGTGCGCAGCACGTTCGCGAAGCCGGTCTCCGCCGCCCAGTCGGTGGGATAGCGCTCGGTGAGCTCCGCGGCCAGCGCCAGCTTCGCGGGATCGCGGTGGACGACCGCGAGGCGCTGGATGCGCGGCGGCCACGCCTGCGCGGCCGGGTCCTCCACCACGTCCACCGCGCACCAGTCGCCCAGCCGGGGCACCGCGGCGTCGGCCACGGTCCGCAGCGTCTCCTCGTAGTTCAGCGAGGCGGAGAGGAGCTGGCTCGCCTCGGCCAGCAGGTCGGAGGCATCCTGCGCGCGACGGCGCTCGGTGATGTCCTGGAAGACGAGCGAAACGCCGCCCGGCGCGGGGTAGATGCGCGCCTCCACCCAGCGGCCGATCACCGGGCTGAGCCCCTCCACCTGCGAGCCCACGCCGGTCGACAGCGTGCGGACGACGGCCTCGTACACGGGCGATTCGGTGGCACGGGGGAACGCCTCCTCCATGCGCCGCCCCAGGAGCTCCGCCGCGCGGCGCCCCAGCAGGGCCTCGGCGCGCGGGTTCACGTAGGTGTAGCGGAGCTCCGAGTCCAGCGCCACGAATGCGTCCTGGATCGTCTCCAGCAGCGCGGCGTGCCACTCCGCCTGGTGGAGCTCCACCTCGTGCAGCCGCGCCCGCTCCAGCGCCAGCGCGCACTGCTCGCTCAGGGTGGACAGAAAGGTGCGCGTGGCGTCGTCGAACTCCTGCGGCTCGCGGAAGCTGAAGGAGAGCGCCGCCAGCGTGCGCTCTCCCACGCTTGCCGGCACCGCCACGAACGCCTGGAAGCCGAGCTTCTCCAGGTCTTCCGTGGCCCTGGGAAAGACGCGCGACCATTCCGCGGGCGTGCCGATGGCGACCGTCTCGCGCCGCAGCGCCGCCTCGGAGAGCGGCTTGCCGGGCTCGACCGGGAAGGTGCGGTACCGCTCCGCCACCTCGGTGCCATACCCGCGCGTGCGGATGATCTCGAATTGCTCCGGCCGCCCCTCGGCATCCGAGTGCACCAGCGCCAGCGACCCGGCGTCCGCCCCCACGGCGGCGAGCCCGCCCTCCAGGATCACGTCGGCGATCTGCGCGCGACCCACTGCCTCGTTTAGCTGCGCGGTGAGGCGCTGCACCCGGCGCGCGCGGTCCGCGGCGCGCTCGGCGAGGGCGCGGGACTCGCGCTCCGCCTCCACCAGCCAGGCCCGCTCCAGCGCCTGCCCGCTCTGACGGCCCAGCGCCAGAAAGAAGTCGCGGCTCTCGCGCGGGAAGGCGCGCTCCGTGGTGAAGGTGAACGAAATCGCCCCGATCGTCTCGCCGGCCACCGTTAGCGGCACGGCCGCCACGGCGCGGGTGCCGAGCGTCGTCCACAGCCGCGCGTTCTCGGGGAAGAGGCCGCGCACCTCCTCCTCGGTCTCCACGAAGAATGCCTCCCCCGTGCGCACGGACGCCGCCGCGGGGCCGGGCGTATCCAGCGGAAAGCGCGCGTACTCGCGAAAGATGTCCTCCGCCAGCCCCTTCTGGCGCAGCAGCACCACCTCGCCGCCGCTGCGCAGGGCGAGCAGCCCGGTGGCCGCGCCGGTCGCCACCACCCCCTGCGCAACCACCACCTCCGCCACCTCCTCTGGCGTGGCGCTCGCGGCCAGCGCCACCGTCAGCTCCTGCAGGCGGCTGGTGAGGTCGCGCGCCTGCTCCACCTCCTGCCGCGCGAGCACCTGCTCCGTGACGTCCACCCCGTGCGCCATGATCCCGGCGACGGTCCCCTCGGGTCCGTCGAGCGGCTGGTAGACGAAGTTGATGAAGTGCTTCGAGGGCGGCTCGTCCGGCGTGCGCTGGTAGACGACGGGCGCTTCGGTGGCGGTGTACGGCTTTCCGCTGCGGTACACGTCGTCCAGCAGGTCGATGTAGCCCTGCTCCACCAGCTCGGGGAGGGCTTCGCGCGCGGTCCTTCCCAGCAGGGGCCGGTCCCCCGCGAGCCGGCGGTACAGCGGGTTGGCGAGCTCGAAGACGTGGTCCGGACCGCGCAGGACGGCGATGTACGACGCGGCGTGCTGGAAGACGCTGGTGAGCCGCGCGCGCTCCAGCTCCAGCGCCTCCACCAGCCCGCGCCGCTCCGCCTGCACCCGCCTCTCCGCCACCGAATCGCGCACCTCCACGATCGTCCCCACCCGCCGCCCCCCCTCGCGGATGGGCGACGCGCTGAACGCGACGGGGTAGAAGCGCCCGTCTGGGTGCACGAAAACCTCTTCCCCTTCGGCGCGCGCGTCCTCGGCGAAGGCGCGCTCGATGGGGCACTCGCCGATGGGGTACGGGCGCCCGTCCGGCCGCGTGTGGTGGATGACGTCGTGAAGCGGGCGGCCCTGCACGTCGGCGAGCGTGCAGCCGGTGAGGCGCTCCGCCGCGGGGTTCATGAACGTGCAGTGCTGGCGCTCGTTCAGGATGAAGAGCGCCGGTGCCGCGTTCTCCGCCGCACCTCCGGGCTGGCGGCGATCGGTCTGGATCTGCAATCGCGTGTTCCGCGGGGCGGCCGGGCCGTTCATTGCCCGGTAGATCGTGGGGTCGACCGCATCAGTGCGCGATCGGGGAAGCGCAGGGATGGTAGCAACTTCCGTACTCTGCTCCGTCACGAACAGCGGGTCTCACGCGGAGGCGCGGAGACGCAGAGGAAGGAACTGCAACTGCGGCCTCACACAGAGGCACAGAGGGAACAACAAGAAGAGGGGAAAGACGGTTTCCTCGACATCGTCGTCATTTTGGGGGAAACGGGGGCCAGCCGGGCGCCTCCGCCGCCCACTTTTCCACCTGCGACTTCAATGCGCGCGCACGCTGATTGACACGCGAATCGTTCATGGAGGGATCGTGGCGCGCGAGCTCGCCCCGCGCGGTGAAGTAGTAGCGTTGGATGGTTCCGTCCGCGTCAGCGATGGGCGCGGAGGCGAAGCGGAGCCCGTGGCGGTCGAAGTACATCTCGCTTGTGCCAGATGGAAGGCGCGTGACGAGCTTGCGGACACCGGAGCGGTCCAGGTACGCCATCACCTGACCGTCCGGGTCGTAGCGGCGCGTCATTCGGCCCGCGCTCGCGTTGACTTCGCGGAAGACGGCCCCCGCGGCGGCGACGGCTTCGGCCTCCGTCTCCACGGGCGCGGGGGCGGCGCGCGGACGATTCCACGCCCAGAGCGCGACCCCGAGCGCGATGACGGCCAGCATCCCGAGGAGAGTGGCGCGCGTGGTCGGACGGCGCACGGGTGCTGGCTTCGCGAGCGGCGCGGCGAGGGGACGGAGAGCGTCACCCATCGCGGCGCAGTCAGGGAAGCGGCGAGCGGGGTCAGGGTCCAGCGCGCGGCGAAGGACGGCGGCGAGGGCGGAGTGCTCGAGTTCCAGCGTGTCGAGCATGGCGGGAGGGTCTTCGGCCGACCCGCCGGCGAGTGCCGCGACGGCGGTGAGCCCGAGCGCGTAGACGTCGGTCGCGGGGGTGGTGGGGTCGCCGGCCTCCTGCTCGGGCGCCGCGAAGCCGGGGGTGCGCGGGTTCCCGCCGCCGCCGGTCAGGTGGGTCACGGTCGATACGCCGCCCGGGCCCGGCTGCGCGATCCCGAAGTCCAGCACCTTCACCCGAGCCGATCCCCCCGAGCCCGTCACGAACAGGTTCCCCGGCTTCACGTCGCGATGCACGACGCCGCGGGCGTGCCCCGCCGCCAGCCCGTCCGCGGCCTGCGCCAGGATTCCGGCGAGCTCCTCCGGGGCCGGGCGCCACCCACCGGCAACGCGCGCGCCCAGGTCGTCCCCCGCGAGCAGCTCCATCACGAGGAAGTCCAGGTCCAGCTCCGCATCCACGCCGAAGTCGTGGACGGTAACGACGTTGGGGTGGGCGATGGATGCGGCGGTCTTGGCCTCGCGCAGGAAGCGGGCGCGCAGCACGCCGCGCGCCTCCCGCGAGATGCCGGGAGGCGCCGTGACCACCTTGAACGCCACCTCGCGCTCCAGGCGCAGGTCGTGGCAGCGGAACACCGCGCCCATCCCGCCGCTCGCCAGGAACTCGTCCACGCGGTAGCGCTCGGCCACTACCCGGCCGACCAGGAGCTGCTCGAAAGACATCAACGAACCGGAAGCGGTGGTGGTAGGGGCGCGGTTCATCGCGCCCGTGTCCAGGGCGGCACCGGTCGCGCGATGGCCGTTCAGCGCCCCGCCAGCCGCTGCCGAACGGTGAAGTGGTAGACGGGCTGCCGGTCCTCGATCATCACGTGCAGCAGCTCGCGGGTGCGCAGCTCGATCAGGGTGCGCCCCAGCTCGCCCTGGAGGATCTTGGCGTGCTCCTTCCCCATCTCTTCGAGCGTGTCGGTCTGCGCCCCCGCGCCGGCCGGCACCGCGAAGCGCTCGTGCGATACGTCCATCGTAGTGCCGAACTCGTGCGCGCTCGCCGTCTGCGACGCGTAGGAGTTGATCTTCCGCAGCTCCGCCTGGGTGGAGCCGGTGCGCAGCGCGGAGGTCACCTTCATCCGGTAGCGCGGGATTCCCAGGCTGTCGAGGCGCGCGTGGAAGCGGCGCCCCACCTGCACCAGGAGGGCGCGCGCATCCGGCGTCACGTACGGCACCGAGTGGTCCATCTTGCGCAGCACCCAGTGCGGCGTGCTGTCCCCCAGCGCCACCAGCCGCCCCTGCCGCACGAGCTGCTGGATCTGCGCGTCGGCATAGGCGCGCACCCCAAGCGACTGCGCGGTGGCGACCTGCGTGCGGTTGACGTCGCGCCGGAGCCAGCCGATCTCGCTCGCCCCCAGCGCCCGCCCCCGTGCGAACGCCGCCCGCACCGAGTCGGGGCGCACCGCAGCCGCCGGGTTCTCCGCGGCCACCGGCTGCGCAGGCACCTCTGCCGAGGAGGGCTGCCGCGGCTGCGCCGTCGCCGCGCTCGTGGTCCGCGCCGCCTCCGCATCGTTGTCCGGATCGTACTCGTGGTCTCCGCCCGAGCACGCCGCGAGCACCGCCATCATCCCCGCCGCCATCCACCTTCGCATATCGAGCATCGCGACCCTTGTTGTAAGCCTTTTCAGGAAAGCGGCTCACGTTGGGCCAGATGCATGCCAGATCCGTGTTCGCGCGGCGTTCCGTCGTTCGGTTGAAGCGTATCCTCAAGGAAACTGAAGATACGCTTCAACAGCGTCGCAGAACGGCTATCGGCTGCTCGGCCCCGCGGCACCTCAGGCCGCCTCCGCCTTCACCCGCTCGCGCGCCGGGAGGGGGCGCGCACGCCGCCGGCCGCGCCAGGCGCTGAAGCGGCGCAGGCTGAGCGAAAGGCCGGTCCACACCAGGAAGGCGGCGCCGAGCGAGACGAGGCCGGCGAGGGTCTGGCCCGGGATGCCGAGGACCTCGCCGGTGTGGGCGAAGCGGAGGATGGAGCGCATCCGGCGGCCGGTGGAGGTGGCGGCGAAGGGCTCCCACTTCGTCTCGCGGCCGGTGGCGCGGTCCAGGGTGAGCTGCGCGCGCTTGTGGGGCTCGCCGCCGTTGCCGCGGTCGATGCTGAAGACGAACGGCGCGTCCGGTTTCCGCGGGAGGTTCAGGGTGATGATGCGCCACCCCGGCACACGCTGCGTCACGCGCGGCCAGAGCGCATCCACGCCCGCGAGCGCGACAGCCGGGGGCACGGCCTCGGCACCGGGACGGCCGCCACCCTCCGCGGGCGGGGGAGGGGCCTCGCCGGCGGCGCGGTACACGAGGTTGCCCGCCCACCGGTAGGAGATCACAACGCCGGAGAGCACCACCACGAAGAGCGGCACCGCGCACCAGAAGCCGATGGTGTTGTGCCAGTTGAAGTCGCGCGCCTTGGGGCGCAGCCCGCGGCGGAACCAGGTGATGCCGCGCAGCGCGCGGCGGCTCCACTCGCTCGGCCACCAGAGGTAGAAGCCGCTCACCACCAGGAAGAGGAACGCGAGGTTGCAGGCGCCCGTCACCATCTTGCCGAGCGCGCGGTTCTCCTCGCCCGCGCCGAGCCAGCGATGGATGTCCGTGACCTTGCGGAAGAAGGCGCGCACCCCCTTGCCCCCTTCTCCCAGCACCTCGCCCGTGTACGCGCTGGCGAACACGGTGCGCTCCCGTCCAAACGCCACCTGCACCGGCGCGTCCCTGCCTGCGCGCCAGGTGAGCGCGGTCGGCTTCCCCTTCTCCGTTCGCAGCACCCGCTCCACCAGCGCCGCCGGCGCAAGCCGCTGCGCCCCCGCCGACGGCGCCGCCGCCTCCAGCGTCCGCATGTCCGCCCAGACGATGATCTGCCGCTGGTAGGTGAGCAGCACGCCCGTCACGGACATGATCAGCACCACTACCCCCGCGAAGACGCCCGCGACGAGGTGGCACCAGAAAACGAAGTTGCGGAAGCCGCGCATTTCGGTGTGGAGGAAAGTTCAAAGGGGAAGTGCTAAGTGCTAAGTGCTAAGTGCTAAGTGCTAAGTGCTAAGTGCTAAGTGCTAAGTGCTGAGCAGAAGTTCACCCAGGACTTAGCACTTAGGACTCAGGACTTCTTTACCAACGCACTCACGCACTTCTATTTAGTGTCCATCCGGAAACTCGGAAGCGAGGCGGGGGCAAAGAGATGACGGCGCACCCGGGTGTGTTGGATCTCGCGCGGAAGGCGTAGGTTTGGGTTGCGAAGCTCAAACCACCTTACGCGGAGCACACTCGAATGCGCC